>CAIVND010000192.1 GCA_903907185.1 uncultured Acidimicrobiaceae bacterium | reverse complement strand
GCAAAATAGTAAGGACTTTCCGGCGAGAAGTACCCCCGCCATGTGGCAGTACAGATCGTGAGGGTCGCGCTGCTAACCAAGCAGGACCATTATTCGTGGGCAAATTATTAAAGGTGTTACAGAACGTTTTGAGATCTGGGGGCATCTCTGACAAAGCGCTGATCAGCCAACAACTACTAGCGATTCGACACATTTTGCGACAAGATGGCTGAGGACATAGGGCGACCGAAAGTTGCGCGCCCACTGAGAGGGGACAAGTTATGAGTCAGTCAGCATCGGGCACTTCACTATCGACCGCAACCGGTTGGGATGAAAACTCGGCGCGCCAATGGGTTGATAATGCGCTGCGAACTTCAGACGTTGAGTTCCCTTGGAGACTGACAATGGATCTCACTCGCGCGGCCCGCCCGGAGGTTCGGATGGTTCTTGACGCCGCTTCTGGTCCCGGTGGATTTCTCGCAACAGCCCTCGATGCCTTTCCTGAGGCCCGAGGAGTTTGGTTTGATGTCTCTACCACCATGATGGATGAGGCCAAGGCCAACCTCGAGCGATTCGGCGGCCGCGTTGAATATCGCATCGGCGATCTCGTCAACATTGGTGAGGCGGGTGAACTCGGAAGCTTCGATCTCATCACCTCCTCCCGGGCGACCCACCACCTCGCAGTTCCAGACCTGACCCGTTTCTACCAGCAGACGGCGGGACTTCTGGCCTCAAATGGATGGTTCGCAAATGTCGATTCGATGAGCGAGGGTGGACCTTGGCGTCAACGTCTACGCGATGTGCGAGCTGATTACCGAGTTGCTGCAGGTGCCGCTGATCAGCCAACTCATCCACAGATCAATGTTTCGCCGAAGATGTCTGAGCACTTCGCCGCACTTCGTGCCGCTGGGTTTACCGAGATCGAGCTCGTTTGGAGAGTTTTTGTTACCGGACTCGTTATGGCTCGCAAGATCGATCCAAAGGAGTTTGTGCGCTAAGCGATTGAGTTCGTTGATGGGTGCAGTAGAAGAGCCGAATTCAGTTCTCCTACTGCACCCGTTCAGTTTTTAGAAAAGTTTCACAGCGTGAGAATCTGATCCAGTGCCCATTGGCGCGCCTAGTCGCGTCGCTGCGCGATCTCCTTCGACACTTCAGCTTCGACAACGGTCCCATCAAAGAAGTTGGGGTTCATCTGTGTGTAGAGCTCGACTGCATTGACGAAGGTGAACTCCCGAAACTCCTCAGAATTCAGGTGGCCGTACTCAAGTAGTTCATGCGCCTCTTCAAGCACCTCGCTCATATCGGTCACATCAAAGTGTCCGACGTCGGAGCTGAATAGCGGCTTCAATCGAGCGGACATCCGTGGGTCATTCGCCCAGGCCGTCATTGGATCATCCGCCTCACAACCGAAGTAGAAGTTCTTCGTGAAACGTTCTCGGATGTCTTCGACGCTTTCGATATGCGCAGCCTCGAAGTCATCAATTTGGTGTGCAGCCTCCTGCTCAGCCAATTGGTCGGTCGAGTGTTGCGGGTAGTAGGGATCGAGGCTCGACAGCATCTCCTGTGCCCTCCCCTCAAACCAATGTCCCCCATGGGTCTCAAAGAGCGCAATCAGCTGTTCGCGATCGAGGTTTCGTGGATCGAGGTTCTTCTCCATCGAACTTTTTGATCGCTTCTTCCAATGACCAACGATGTCGTGGTAAAGATTGACCGCCCAGCCACAGCCGCCCTCAAGAAACGCGAAGTTCAGCGTCGGGAAACGGTAGGTAACGCCACTGAGAAAGAGTGCACGGGCAAACACGTGGTTTGCTTGGGCGAAATGACCGATGTGGTTAAAGCAGTAGTTGTTTGGCGAAGTGCGGTCTGCCCACCCCATACTCCCGGCATGTGTAGAGACAGCGACCCCAAGATCGACAAACTCCTTCCACAGCGGGTCGTAGCTCGCGACATTATCGAGCACGAGGTTGTCGATAAAG
>CAIVND010000191.1 GCA_903907185.1 uncultured Acidimicrobiaceae bacterium | reverse complement strand
GGCGTCGCGCAGGCGATCATCGCCGGAGACGCGCTGGCCGCACTTGCTCAGCAGGTTGTCCTTCGACCGGAGATTCTCGTCACGGGTGGTGGTGATCTTGCTGGCCACCAAGGAGCACTTGTACTCGCCGACGCGACCGCGAAGATGATCGCCGGTCAGTCCCAAGACATGGCCTTTGAGCTGCGCGATCGAGTCACCTTCCACGAGTGCATTGCAATGGAGGCAGGCAAGACTGGGGCGCTATTGGGATGTGCCTCATCGATCGGTGCAGTGCTCGCGAACGCACCGAAGATGACCATCGATGCGCTCGATCGATTCGGAGTAGAGCTCGGGATCTCCTTTCAGGCGGTCGATGATCTTCTCGGCATCTGGGGAGATCCAAAGACAACCGGGAAGCCCTCGATGGCCGACCTTCGTCAACACAAAAAATCACTGCCGGTGACCTTCGCGCTCTCCTCATCCGACCCTGCTGCAGAGGAGCTCGCCGAGCTTCTCGGTGTACTTGAACTTTCAGAGACCCAGATCGTGCGCATGGCACAGATCGTCGAGCACTGCGGTGGACGAGAGGCAACGAACGAACTTGCAGACGAGCGCCTCAAGTGCGCTCTTGACGCGATCGATGAGGCACAGATCGTCGATTCGGTACGACAGCAGTTTGAAGATATCGCCCACTTTGTTGTCGAAAGGCAGTTCTAACAATGAGCGTGTCACAGAGCACGGGCACAAAGACCGATTCGGCCCAGATCGCGCGCACACTCATGCGGGCGCGTACGCACCTTCTTTCGATTCAAGATGAAGAGGGTTGGTGGAAGGGTGACCTCGAGACGAACATCACCATGGATGCCGAGGATCTGATGATGCGCGAGTTCATCGGTCTTTCTGACCCCGACGACCTCGCCGCTGCTGCACGTTGGATCCGATCGCAGCAGCGTGATGACGGGACCTGGGCGACCTTCTTTGAGGGCCCAGGGGATCTTTCGACCACCGTTGAGGCCTACGTTGCGCTACGTCTTGCTGGAGACCTTCAAAGTGATCCACATATGCAACGGGCCGCTGCCTTTGTTCTCGGTGCTGGAGGAGTTGAGGAGACGCGGGTCTTCACCAAGATCTGGCTTGCGCTCTTTGGGCTGTGGTCATGGCATGATCTCCCCTCGATTCCGCCGGAGATCATCTTCCTTCCAGCCAGGATGCCACTCAACATCTATGAGTTCAGCTGCTGGGCTCGACAGACCTTCGTCGCGCTGACGGTAGTTGCGGCTCTGCGTCCTTCGCACCATCTTCACTTTGGCATTGAAGAGCTGCGAACGGGGGAGGTTCCACCGGAGGAGAAATGCTCGATCTTTACCTGGAGCGGCCGTTTTGCGATCGCCGATCGGATCTTGAAGCGTTACGAGGCGCTCGCTCAACGGGGGATCGTTCGCAATACGGTTCGAGAGCTCGCGCTTGGTCTTGCGGAACGCTGGATCGTCAAGCGCCAGGAGGCAGATGGAAGTTGGGGTGGTATTCAGCCCCCATGGGTGTATTCGATTATTGCGCTCCATCTGCGGGGCTATCCGCTCGAGCATCCGGTGATCGCTACCGCCCTTGAGGGATTTGAGAAATTTATGGTGCGCGAGAACGAGATGCGCTGGCTTGAGGCCTGCCAGTCGCCGGTATGGGACACCGCACTCGCGACGATCGCCCTCGTCGACGCTGGCGTGAGTGAAGACGATCCGGTGATGGTGCGAGCGGCCGAATGGCTTCTTGGTCAGGAGGTGACGGTCCGCGGCGACTGGGCGGTGCGCAAGCCCAACCTGCCCGTCGGTGGATGGGCCTTCGAGTTTGCAAATGACAACTATCCCGATGTCGATGACACCGCCGAAGTTGTTCTCGCTCTGCGTAGAGCTCATGGCGTCGATCAACATGCAGTCGACCTCGCGGTGAGTAGAGCGATGGTGTGGACAAAGGGCATGGTCTCAAAGGACGGTGCCTGGGGTGCCTTTGACGCGGACAATATCCGTGAACTTCTCTACCAACTGCCCTTCTCTGATTTTGGTGCGGTGATCGATCCACCGAGTGCAGATGTGACCGCACATATGGTCGAGATGCTCTCGCATGAGGGTGAACGTGACTCTGCCTTGGTGCAGCGCTCGGTGCAGTGGCTCCGCGATCAACAGGAGGAGGACGGAGCCTGGTTTGGGCGTTGGGGAGTGAACTACGTCTATGGGGTCGGATGCGTTGTTCCGGCACTGATCGCCGCTGGAATCGAGGAACAAGATCCAGCGATCGAGCGAGCGATCGACTTTCTCCTCCGTCATCAGAACGAGGACGGTGGTTGGGGCGAAGATATCCGCTCCTATGACGACCCATCGCTGCGTGCTCAGGGCCATTCGACGGCAACCCAGACTGCCTGGGCCCTTCTTGCACTGATCGCTGCCGGACGATCGGGTGATGAGGCCGCTCATCGAGGGGTGAACTTTCTCTCCACAACACAACGAGCCGACGGTAGTTGGGATGAGCCCTACTACACCGGCACCGGTTTTCCCGGTGACTTTTACATCAACTACCACCTCTACCGACTGGTCTTTCCAATCTCTGCGCTTGGGCGCTGGTGCGAGGCGCGCGGCATCGACCGTTCAGTTGGAGTTGTCGCTGAGGCCGAGAGCCCGACGCCTCAGCCAGCGCAATGATGAGTGGTCTCTCGTGATCGATCTC
>CAIVND010000190.1 GCA_903907185.1 uncultured Acidimicrobiaceae bacterium | reverse complement strand
GTCCGTCATGCACTCTTTCATTTAGGCGCAGCGGTTGCTAATGGTCGCGGTAGGCCTTTCTGGGACTGTGTTTGGCTCAGGTGGATCGCCGACCGCTTTTTGAGGCGCGGGTGTCTCGTTCCTCCAATCCCGGATCATCCAGGGGGTTTGGTTCCGCCCATGGTTGTCTCTTCTGCCCGAGCGTTTTTCAGCTGATAGTTCGCGTAACTCGGAATGAGCTTCGCAATTATTGCCACGCCGAGGATGCAACCTAAACCACCCGAGATGATCGAGATCTGTGGCGTCGACAGCGCCGCAACAAGACCTGCCTCAGCGTTGCCAAGTTTTCCAGTCTGGACCGATGCCGACTGGAGTGAGGAGAGACGACCCCGGAGGGCGTCGGGCGTCTCTGTCTGAATAATGGAGTTGCGAAGGGTCGCAGAGGCGACATCGGCGACACCCGCAACGGCAAGCAGCGCGATGGCAAGGACCAGGGAGGAGACGATGCCAAAGAGCGCGATTGCGACCCCCCAGATTGCGACCGCCACCATCACCGCCCGTCCTTGATATTTGACTCTGGCGGTCCAACCGCTGACGATAGAACCACTAAATGCACCAAGACCGGGAGCTGACATGAGCAGTCCATAGGTCTTTGAACCGCCATGAAAGTGGTGATACGCCATATAGGGAAATAGCGCCGTTGGGAGTCCGAGGAGCGTGGCATTGATGTCCGTGATGAAACACGCCTGAATGACTCGACGACCTTTGAGGAAGGTGAAGCCTTCGGCGATTGAGGCAAAGCCAAACTTGCGCCCACCACCTTGGGGCGGAAGTGGTTGGAGCCGAAAGACGGTCTGGAGGGCCCAAAGGGTGGTTGCTACATCGATCCAGTAGACAACATCGAGGTGATTGTGTGCGCTATGCGCTGAATAAAAGACTGCGATGAGCAGTCCAGCGATCGATGGCCCAGCCACCGAGGAGGTCTGACTAAGAAGTTGACGCAATGCATTGGCAGCCACGATCGATTCGCGATCGACAAGCGTCATCTGGGCAGCCTGGCGAGTAGGACCGTCGATGCCGTTCATTCCCCAGGTAAATGCAGACATCACGTAGAGGACCCACAAAGCTGGGTGATTCCCTATGGCGTTGACCGCGAGCAAGGTGGTTGAACATCCAATAGCTATGGCGGTAAACATCAGAACCTTGCGTCGGTCGATCGCGTCGGCGATCGCTCCGCCAAACAGCGGTGCAATAATCCCCGGACCTACCTGTGCAGCACTGATAAGTCCAACGGCAAGGTTGGAGTGCGTGATCGTGTAGATCTGGAAGACGACAGTCACCGTCGTGAGCTGAGCGCCGAACTGCCGCAGGGCGTAGCCGAACCAGAGTCGGCGATACTGCGGGAAACGTCGCAGTGGTTCAATGTCTACGAGAAATCGGCTAGCCACGGAGCTCCTCCCAAGTGGGGATTGAATCTGCCGTGATAATTACACCGATATGCAAACATTTCAATGATCTAATGAATACCGTCCGGTTCAAAGTGACGGGGCGGTCCGATTTTGCCCGTTTCTTTCGTTTCGACATGTACGCTTCGTCGCCGAAATTGCACGGTCCTACCGGGTGGTTTTGGGCCCCGCGGCAAGTTGTACGGCATGAAAAAACCTATGCCCGGCATCTCGCGATGCCGGGCATAGGTCACCTTACCGGTGCTGCTGGAATTTCCTACCGATGCATCGGTTTTCCATGGAAGTGGTGAGGACCGTAGCGGTTCGGCAGGGTAAAGCCGAAGTCGCTGTCGTGATCGAAGCTCCGATGGTTGGGGTCAACTCCGAGATAGAGCGCGAGGAGCGAACTATCGGGTTGGGTGACTCCAAAGCCCTCAACGAACGAGCCAACGACGACAGTTGAAACGGGGACGACGTTTGCATGGGAAAAGACAACCGTCTGAGGGTTGATATCAATCGTCGCTGCGGTTGAGCTGTGGCTCTGTGAGACGACGACAGCAGTGGCGGTGACGGAAGTCACGACGCCGGTCACTGAGGCGAGTCGGATCTTTACCGAGGTTGCATCAAGACTGGTGTGATTCAAGTCGACAGTTCCGCCGACATCGACGCTGAGGCCAACTGCAAGATTGCTTGCTGAGGCTACTGGGGCAACCTTCATTGGGCCTTCGCTGTAGGTCGTTGTGGTTGAGAGCACGATTGTGCGCCAAAATCCGGATCGATCTTGGATCACCATCGAACTGGTACCGAGCGAGAGGATCGTTCCGGAGATCTCCGCCGCAGGATGAGTAGCGATGCCATCATGGTGAGCGCTGGACTTTGCGGTTGACGACGCGAACGCAGTGGCTGGTAGTGCAAGACAGAGCGCAGCGCCACAGGCGATGCCAATCAAGCGACGGTGCCGTGGGCGGATATACGAAATTAACGGTGAATTATCGGTCATGTTTGTATCTCCTTGAGAATTGCCGAATGGCTTTCTCGAAAACCCCCGTTTCGCTGTCAATTCAACGCGGGTGGTGAAGATACGATACCCAGAAAGGTGCTCTTGTAAACAACACCCTCGTTGGTCAACGGGAGAGTAAGGCTAACTTCGCGCACCCCTACTCAGCGGGTATAGCCGCGCGAAATAGTTCGCCCGCTGTCTGTTGATCGGTGCAACGATGAGTTCATGAAGGTCAAAGTAGGGCGACTAGTTCGCATACGAAGACTCCGACCAATCGCTATCGCCAGCACAATGATCGTGATCGCTATGTCCATAATGATCCCGGCAGTTTTTGCAGCTTCTTCGGATGCGCATCGAGTTTCGAATCTCTCAAGTGTGGCGGGTAACTGGTTGACCTACGGCGCCACAAATTCACGCAACGGCGTGCAGTCGATGGGATCTCCTGCGACACCTGTGCACGTTGCTTGGACTTCGAGCGCGCAACGTGGAGCCATCTATGGTGAGCCACTCATCGATGGGCCGCGGGTATTCATCGCTACTGAAGCCAACGTTGTCGAGGCGCTTTCGAGTTCAACGGGAAGGGTGCTCTGGTCGCGGTCGATCGGAACTCCCGTTCCGGCGGGTGACCTGCCCTGTGGAGATATCACGCCGACCGTTGGAGTTACCTCCACGATGGTGATCGATCCGACAACTGGTCGCCTCTTCGCATCGGCGGAGACTCTTATTGGATCGGCCGTGCACCATGTCCTGGTCGCGCTGTCGCTTTCACATGGAACCATTCTCTTTCAGCGAGATATCGATCAGCCTGGCTGGACTTCGACAGCCGAGCTACAGCGCGGCGCCTTGGGCATTGATCAAGGTCAAGTCATTCTGGGGTTCGGCGGCAACTACGGAGATTGCAGTTCCTATGTTGGCTACGTGATGGCCGTACCTGTAAGTGGGAGTGGTCGGACGCTTGTTTACCGCACGCCGACCGCGAATGGTGATGCCATTTGGGGTCCAGCGGGCATGGCCATCAG
>CAIVND010000189.1 GCA_903907185.1 uncultured Acidimicrobiaceae bacterium | reverse complement strand
TCATGCATAGATTGTTGGTTATCAGCGCGTTAGTGCACCGGAGCAAAACGCGATATCATTAGCAATGCGAAGTACCTAACGTTGGTCATCTGCACCGAACGATAGAGGAGGGGTCATGCACATCACCCAAGAACTCAACGAACGCCTTACTCAGACCGGTCCTGGCACCCCGATGGGCGAGGTATTCCGTCGCTACTGGATGCCAGCGCTCCTCAGTGAAGAGGTTGCAGAGCCAGACGGCGCGCCCGTTCGCGTTCGCATGCTCTCTGAAGACCTCGTTGCCTTTCGTGATTCGGCTGGCGAGGTTGGACTCGTTGAGGCCTACTGCGCGCACCGTCGGGCACCGCTGTTCTTCGGTCGTAACGAAGAGTGTGGACTGCGCTGCGTCTATCACGGTTGGAAATTCGACACGCAGGGCAACTGTGTCGACATGCCCTCCGAACCGCCGTACTCAAAGTTCCGACTCCGGGTTGCTATCAAGTCCTACCCAACCTATGAGGCTGGTGGAATGATCTGGACCTATATGGGGCCAACAGCAGAGATGCCACCCCCACCAAACTATGAGTGGCTGCGTGCGCCAGCGGCACACCAACGCGCGTCAAAGACCGGCGAGCACTGTAACTGGCTGCAGGGACTCGAGGGCGGCATCGACACGGCGCACTCCTCGTTCGCACACAACAACGACCTCAGCAACAAGAACATGCTGCGGAGCCTTGATACCCATCCAACACTCGAAGTAGATCTGACCGACTATGGGTTTACTTACGGATCGATCCGAAACATCTCCGATGACCAGAGCTTTGTTCGCGTCTACCAGTTCTATATGCCAAGTCAGCAGGCTCGGGCGTTCCTCTTGAACTGGAACGGCGAGAAGAACAAGCTTCCCTCGCTCGACGGTCATATCTGGGTACCGATCGATGATGAGAACTGTTACGTGTACAACTGGAAGTACACCGCCGATGACACACACGAGATCTCCGACGAGGACTGGCACGACTTCGAGCACTTCACCGGTCGTGCTCCTGAGGACATGATCCCGGGAACCTATTGGCTCCGTCAACACCCGGGAAACGACTACCTGATCGACCGTGAGGTTCAGCGAACCAAGACCTTTACCGGTATCTCCGGTCTCAACACGCAGGACTTTGCCCTACAAGAGGGCATGGGTTCGATCGTGCGGCGAGACCTCGAGGCGCTCGGTTCCACCGATCGTGCGATCCAGGCTGCCCGCGAGATGTTGCTAGAGGCGACCGCTGATGTCGAGGCTGGCCGAGCACCGAAGGGAACCGATCCCACCAAGTATGCGCACGTGCGACCCGGCGAGATCGTCATTCCAAAGGGCGTCCCATGGCGAGATGCAACCAAGGAGATCCTCGAAACTGTCTGGTAGATCGAGGCGCCTCACGAGAGGCCATCAATCGCGATTGCCGTAGCGCTCGATTAACGCGTTTTTCGTTCGCTACTGCCCCCACCAAAATGCGGCAGACACCATGAAGTACAGACCGATGAGCGCCGCCCCCTCAAGCCAGGTTGACTCACCGTCAAAGACGATGACAATGGCAACGATGGTCCCAAGCGCAAGCACCGCGAAGAGCATCGTTGGCAGAACCAGGGTCAACGGATGAGGGCCGACGAAATTTGAGACGAGTACAAGCGCGGGAATGAGACCGAGGGCGATCTGTACGGGACTCTGCAAGATCACCGCAAGCGAATAGTCCGGTCGATTCCTTACCGCGAGCTTGATCCCAATGAAGTTCTCGACGGCACTTCCTACGATCGCAATGATTACCAGTCCAGCAAAGGTCTGGGAGATGTGGAGCGAGTTCATCGCCGGTGTTAGCGCCTCAATGAACCAATCTGAGGCAAAGAGCGCTCCAACACCTGCGAAACCAAGAACGACAATAACAAGACCGATTGGCCAGAGCGGCCCCTCAAGGAGCTCTGGAACCTTTTCGCTCGAGGGCTTCAGTGTCGAAGGTATTGAGAGCACAAAGATGAGTAGGAGCACGAGGGCAGCGATGTTTGACATTGCAACCTCGTGGTGCGAACTCGCTACTCCAATATGAAACGAGAGCGTGGGAATCATGATGATTGCGACCGCCAGCACCAAAAGCATCAGGGTGAGCCGCGGTGCGTCGGTCGAGAATTTCTGGGGACCGTTCTTGATTCCTCCCGCCAAGAACGATATTCCCAACACGAGCAGGACGTTGGCGAGGATCGAGCCAATCAGTGCAAATTGAAGGACACCAACGAGCCCGGCGCGCAGTGCAAAGATGCCAATGAAAAGTTCGGGAAGGTTTCCAAGCGCGCTCTGAAGGAATCCAGTTGCCCCCGATCCAATCCGGTCTCCGAGACGATCGACACTTCGTCCAACGAGAGCGGCAAGCACAGCAATAGCAAATGCACTTGTTGCAAAGAGACCAATCGTCCCAACGTGGCCATACTCACATCCCGCTGCAGCGGCGAGCGCCAGGATCGAAAAACCAATCAGCACGCGATCCGCGCGCGTCAGGGACCGCATACTAAATCGGTCCCTCCTCTCGTCCAGGAACATGAACCTCCGCTCGGAGGTGACCAAAGATGGTGACAAGTCGCGTCTGAAGATCCTCAGGAAGCGGACCGCGATCGAACGCCGCGACATTCTCCTCGAGGTGGGCGATATTCCCCGTCCCGACGAGGACGACATTGACTCCTGGCTCAAAGGCGGCGAAGCGGTACGAAGTCTCTGAGGGTGACAGCTGACCATCGTCGGTCCGTAAGAAACTTAACGGGTCGGCTCGATCGACCTGATCTGCCGGTATCTCTCCGGTCTCGACTAAGCGTTCGACCTCCGCGATGAGAAGATCCGGTTGGCTGAACTGGCTGCGAGCTGAGGCCATGATCTCAACAGCCATCGACTTTTCGATCGAGGTGGAAAAGAGCGATTCTCGGGCACTTTGATTGAAAAGATTGAAACTCGCCATGAAAACATCCCAGCAGTCATCCTCAACGGCTCGCTTTAACATGGTGTGCTCAATATCGCTCCCGCTACTCTCCGAAAGCGCAATAAGACGGATCTTCCCATCGTCTCGTAGATGCTCGAGCGCAGGCACCAAAGTCTCCGCGCAATAGTCGTAGATCCTGTTGCTCACTCGGTGGAGGTGAAAGACATCGATGACATCGGTCTGGAGCTTTCGAAGTGAGAGCTCGACCGCCGTGTACAGCTCTTCGCCAGTAAGTAGCGACCCATCTTCTCGAAGTGGACCAACCTTCGAGGAGATCAACACCTCATTTCGGTGACCGAGGAGGGCCTTGCCGAGTACCTCCTCATTCTTATAGTTCTCCGCGGTATCGAAGTAATTGATGCCGAGGTCAAATCCCCGTTGCACTACCGCGATTGCCTGCTCTTGCGTATTTCCGTAAGCGAGACCGAGTCGACTTGCGCCACCAGTGCCAATACCGACGACGCTGACCTCGAGGCCTGACCGACCAAAGGGGCGATATCTCATTCTCCGAGCTTAAGTTCCATCGTGGGGCTCAGTGGCCAGGAATCGAATGAACGCCGTGCGGATAGATCGCTGCCTTCACCACGCTAAAGCTCGACATCGCCGACATCGCTTCATTGACCTGTTCGAGCTCATATCGCGCACTGATCATCTCTTCAAATGGATAACGATCAGCACGAGAGGAGAGAAAATTGATCGCCTGCAACCAGTGCCGCGGCTCTCCGGATCGCACTGTATACATCGTCATCTCGCCGGGTAATCCTTCGACCGCGACGACGGCCTTGCCACCAACTCCTACACTCACAAACCGCCCACCGTCGCGCAACATCTTGAGTCCCTCAGGGATTGCACCGTTTGTTGCGGCCTGGATGACTACGTCAGCTCCTCGCCCCTCCGTGTGATCTTTCACCCACTTCACTCGCTCACTCGCGTCATCAACCAGGTCGATGTTGAGCACATCATCGACCCCCATCTTCCACGCCATCGCCAGTCGTCCCTCTGGTGCGCCGGTGAGAAGTACCTTCTTTGCGCCCTGCTCACGCGCGAGCGCTGAGGCAAAGATGCCAAGCGGTCCGCTTCCTTGGATCAAGACCGTCTCATGTGCCTTAATTGCACCAAGACGATCGAAGGCGTGCATGACGGTTCGATAGGCACAAGATGCAGCAGCGGCCGTAGCAGAAGAGACATTTTCTGGAACCTTAACGATCTGGCATTCGACGGGCACATACATGTACTCCGAGACGCTTCCCAAAAGGTAGGGAGATCGATCGGAGCGGTTGTGCCCCCAAGAGGCGCGGCCACGGCACAGGCAGGGTTGAAGCGCAACCATGCAGAAGTAGCAGTGTCCACACGATACGTAACTCCACACAATCCGATCACCGACCTTGAGCGGACTACCAAGGATGTCGGTGCGCGGCGCGTTCATCACCTCGATGAAGCCGCAGGGCTCGTGTCCGGTGATGTAGGGAACCGAATCGCTCGAGAGCCCACCCTCCCATCGGTGTACATCAGTGCCACACAACGTCGAAGCGTCGATGCGTACCAACATGGCCATTCCATC
The DNA here is from genome assembly GCA_903907185.1 of uncultured Acidimicrobiaceae bacterium. Lineage (GTDB taxonomy): Bacteria > Actinomycetota > Acidimicrobiia > Acidimicrobiales > Bog-793 > CAIVND01. Next base: position 3,802 of record CAIVND010000189.1, on the reverse strand, counting down.
AAGTTCGGGTAGCTGGATCCGTTGGATCTCAAGCGGTTCGTTGAACGCAGTGATAACTGCCGCGCGACTGTCGATCATCGTTGTCTCCGAACCTTAGAAGCCGTAAAAGCGAATTGCATTGGCAGAAAGGATCCCGGTCTTATCTGACTCCGCGAGCTCATCGCTCTCAAGTAACTCCGCAATATCTGCCTTGCAGCTCGCATTCGTGACCTCATGTGGGAAGTCTGACGAGTAAAAGAAGGGTTTATTGCCAACAATCTTGACGGCGAACGGCATCGAGAGTTCCTCGGTCTCGCAACCGACGAACATCCGGTCCGCTTCGATCTGCTCGATGATGTATCGATCTGGACGCCTATCCTCGCCAAGTCCGGGGACACCGGGTGGCAGGTACTGAAAATGTGTCTCGTGCGAGGAGTGGAAACGCTCCAGACAGAGCAACAGCCAGGCAACTCCGCCCTCCAAAAAGCCGATCTTGATCCCGGGAAACTGGTCGAAGATTCCGTTGTAGACGATACTTGCGCAGTTCACGGCGAGGCCCCACGGGTGACCGAGGGCATGAACAGGAACGTACATATTTAGATGGTCCATGCCAAAGCGATCATGTGCTCCGCCGTGCACCGAGAGACAGCAGCCAAGTCGTTCCGCCTCCTCGTAGATCGGCCAGTAGGCCTTTGAGCCAAGCAACATCGGCAGTCCATTCGAAGGAAGCATCGCACCTCGCATCCCAAGCTCGGTAACCGCGCGCCGAAGTTCTTTGACGGCCTCTGGCGGATCTTGAAGTGGAATGATTGCCATCCCATTGAATCGTTCGTCTGCTCGCACGTAGGTTTCGCAGAGCCAGTCGTTGTACGCACGCGCAAGGACAACCGAAAAATCCAAACTCTCCACGTGGCCAAAGGCAAGTGCTCGCGTTGGATACAGCACCGTCCTCTCGATCCCTACGTCGTCTAAGAAGGCTGCCCAACCCTCAGGTCCAACTGGAGGACGACCGTCACGTTGGGGAGGAGTCTCTACCGCACGAGCTGAATGCAGGTGATCAAGTGGAGGAAAGATCGACTCCGGTCTCTTGTCAAACATCTCCCGGTAGGGAGACGGCATGTAGGAGACGATTGCTTGAAAATCTTCGATGATATGTCCATCACCATCGATGACGCGTGCCCCTAATGATCCTGACAAAGCGGTACCCCCCCGGTAGCTTCTTGCCATCCATCCTGTTGATCATCTGAGTGAACACAGGAGGGACTTGTTCTTGTTGAGTGTAGTGTCACGACGCTTGTCGTCGATGGGAACGCACGGGCTGGAACTCAACGTGGAACACAGCCCCGGCTTCGTCCGGTGCAGTCGGGGAGCACCGGTAACACCTGGTGAATCTCGCTGCTACCGTCAGAGTCAGAAGGTAGCCGCATACGCGAAGACGACCCGAAGAGAGATCGAATCTATGCCTCATGAGCTTGTAATTGACGAACAACGACGCAACGCCGAGATAACGATCTCCGGACCGAAGAAGAATTCACTCGACCACGACGGAATCGTCGATCTGCACGCTCTTATCGAGATTGCGATTGGCCACCCATCGGTGCGGTCCGTAATTCTCACCGGGGAGGGTGGAAACTTCTGCGGTGGGAGAATCCGCAATATGGCACTTGTCTCCAAGGAAGAGATCGCGACCGATCTCGCACCGATATTGGCGATGAATCAACTACTTGAGAACGTTCCAGTTCCGGTCATCGCAGCCGTCGAGGGAACCGCCCATGGCTTCGGATTTGGGCTCTCTACCCTCTGTGACATCTCCATCGCCTCTCAGGGAGCATCATTCGCACTCACTGAACTTGCCCATGGGATTCCCCCACTTATTGTCCTGTCCTATCTGTTCCGCTTTCTTCCCTACAAGATCGCCTTTGATCTCGCACTGACGGGTCGAGAGATGAACGCCACTGAGGCCAGCCGACTTGGTCTCGTTACCGAGGTAACCGAGAATGGTCAGGCCCTTGAAACTGCGAGAGCGCTTGCAGGTCACATCGGAGAGCTCGACCACGAGGCGATAACGCTCCTACGAGAGTTTGCGCGATCGACTGCGTCGCTCATCAATGGTGAAAATGCTGCCTACGGCGCAGAAAGGATCGCTGACCTGCTCGCAAAGGCCAACACCAAAGAGCTAAATGACCCTCCGTTTAAGAAGAGTCAGAGCTAAATACCCTCTCGAAACCGGCCTTCACCTCCACCAGCTTTGAAAAGACTCACCGCAATTCGAAGAGGTGCTTACCGATCGCCGGCGTACAGCTCGTTCGCCATCGTGGACTTATGACCAAATTCGCCAAGACGCGACTCAAAGGTCTCGCGGACGAAGGGATCCTCTAAGCCATAGCCAATGCTGCGCCCGCCCTGGGAGATATTGAGGTTGCCGGACTTACCGGACTTCTCATCGAAGCCGCGGTAGGTGCGAACGCCGGGACCACCCCAGTAGTTGATGACACGGAGTGGCTCATCCGCCACACCAAAGTGCTGATGGAACCATCGACCACCACCAGGGGCTGCAGACACCAGGCCACCGGGGACGTAATCGACATAGCGCACTCGGTCTCCGTGACCGTCTTTCCACGGCGTTGTGCCGTAGTCCACTGGCCAGTTGAAGGTGTAACCGGCACCCCTTAGACAGACAAGCACCGCCCCAGCCTCATGATGATGCGCGCGCGAGTAACGACCGGTTGGGTATTGAGAGATGAATCCGCAGTAGTCGTTTTCAAATCCTGACCATGCTGGCTGAATTCGCCGATATCCCGGTGCCCGCTGGTTGTCGAGTGGCAGATCGCTGTTGACGATATCTGGGTAGAAGTTTGTGCGCGCTTGAGCTCGCTTGGTTGAAGGAACTGCATAGACCTTCTCGTCATACTTATAAAACGATGCATCCCCAGAGAAGTGCTCGTTAAAGGCAAAGTCGTTGTGAAAGATGAAATCCTGGTTGCGTAGGAGGTTGATGATTGGAGGAGCGTTTGTTGATGCAAGGATCAGCACACGGTCCTTCGTCGCGTTTACCAATCGATGGTCGACATTTGGCGGAAGGTAAAAGAGCGAGCCAGGTCCCCACTCGACGATGGATTTGTTTTTCCCGTCTCTCCAGATCTCTGTTGTTCCTCGACCCTCAATTACCAGGTGGAAGGCGTGGTAGAGGTGCCGCTCGGGATTGAGCGAGCCTTGACCGGGAATCTCTAAGACATACATTCCCTTGATGTCTTCAATTCCATCTAAGTAGAGATAGGCACCGTTGCCACCGAGGCGGCTCCATGGCTTGAGCTCCAGCTCACGAACATTGTGAAACCCAATGCCCTTGTAGATCGGAATCTCTTCAGAGTCCATGAACTTCTCGTAGGGAGACCGATTTGCAACTCCATCGGTCAGGCCAGCGCGATTCTCCTCGCCGGTGGGCTCGACAAATAGTTCAGCGGACATACGTTCCTACCCCTTTTTCATCTTTCGTCTCATGCGACACAAGTGGTGACGCCTGAAGTGTCGCCTCTGCGCCCTGTTGGTCTACCTAGGTTGATCTGCCTAGGTTGATCTGTATCTAGGTTGACCGAATGAGGTTGACCTAGATACATCGCCATTTATTGCTACCACAGAACGGCATTTGAGAGAGAACTGTCGGTGGCTCAGACCAGGTAGGCACGGCGGCTTAGCCCACGAGCGAAAAGCCAACATAGAGGGCCGAGGCTCGGAGTTTTCTCGTTAAATTGAGGTCGGTGATTTTGTGTGTTGGACCAAGACTGCATGGCTCCTGACGGCGCGCGATCCAAAGAGCGCAGGC
>CAIVND010000188.1 GCA_903907185.1 uncultured Acidimicrobiaceae bacterium | reverse complement strand
CAGGCAAGCCTCTTTACGAACGAAGAGAAGGTCGCCAAAGCCAGCGTGGTGTTGAAGCTAAAGCGAGCGTCGCTGGACGCCGAGCAAACGGAATCTATTCGCAATCTTGTGGCAGGAGCGGTGGAGAATCTAAGCCCAGCGCAAGTGACACTAGTAGATTCAGACGGTCGCGTTAATCTGCAAGGTAAGGGACGTTCTGCGCAGGCTGGAGATGCAGAGCGTGAAATGGAGATGAAGTTGGTTGCAATGCTGGAACCTTTGGCAGGCTCTGGCAATGTTAGGGCGACGGTAAATGTCAGCTATGACGAAGGCACCGAAGAGCATACTGACGAGGTCTACGATCCGTTACAGAGTGCGGTACTAACGACACAGAAAACAGAGCAGGTGAGTGGAGCAGCCAGGTCCGCTTCCGGAGTTCCGGGAACAGCCAGTAACACGCCGGCCGCAGCACCGGTGGGCGCCGTACAGGGCAGTAGCAAGGCCGTGGCACCGGGCACTCCGCCCCTGCTTCAACCAACTCCAACTAAGGATGCGCTTCCGGTATATCCACAAAATGGCGGAGCGGGACAGAGCACGAAGGAGGAGAGCGGAACGTATGCAGTGACTCGTCACCTGACCCATACAGAAGCCGGGCCGGGTCGCCTACGCCGCATTACCGCCGCGGTCGTGGTGAATGACCGCATGACCACAGAGGGCTCTGGCAAGGCACTAAAGACAGCCTGGAGACCGCGGACGAGCGATGAGATGAAAAGGCTGGAGCAACTTGCACAGGCTGCAGTGGGATTTGATGATCGTCGCGGAGATCAGGTGGTGATGGAGAATGTCAGCTTCAGCTCCAATGCTCAGGAAGTAGAACCAGTTGGTATTGAAAAGTTGACGGAGCAGGCTAAGGGGCTATTGGGGACGCAGCCTGCCATCTTAAAAACAGGTGTCACGGCATTGATTGGGATCATGTTGGTGATGATGGTCTTGAAGCCTGTGGCAGGCCAGTTCGTCGCGACAATGAAAGAGCCATTGCTGCTGTCTGACGGTAGAGCTCTGGCTGGGAGTCAGGACGATCTGCAAAGTCTGCGTGGAGGGGTGAACCGCCCGGAGCTTACAGGTGGCCATGCGGGTGAAATGGGAGGTGCCGTCGGGAGTTTGGCGGCTCAGGGGCCGACACGATTTGAGGAAATTGCAGACCATATCAAGCGCGATCCGGGTCATAGTACGCGACTGATTGAGGCGTGGATTTCTTCGGATGGAGACGACTAAATGGCGACCACATCTGCAACCCAACGCAATAGTGCAATCAGCGGCGATACGCAGGGGGATCGAGTCCGCACCTCCGGGATTCGCAAGGCCGCGATTTTGATGATGGCCGTCGGGGAAGAGCTCGCGACGAACCTGTTTCAAAACCTCAGCGAAGGCGATGTGCAACGGGTAGCGGACGAAATTTCTCGGATCGGTGAGGTTGCCGAAGAACAGCTGGAAGAGGTGATGGATGAATTCCATAGCCTTGTTCGATCGCAGACTTACATGGTTCGCGGTGGCCATGAGTATGCGACGAGACTTCTCACGGAAGCCTTTGGGGCGGCTCGTGCCGAGGAGTTGCTAACTCAGGTGACCAGTATTCGGGAACGTACGACTGGCGATCTGACGATGTTGCAGAAGATGGAGCCGCAGCAACTTAGCAAGTTCCTGGAGAACGAGCATCCGCAGACTGTCGCGCTGGTGCTTGCTCACCTTGACTCGAAACGCGGTTCGACTGTTCTGATGCATCTTGGTGGCCAGATGCGAGTGGAAGCGGTTCGGCGACTCGCTGGAATGCGGCAATTCTCGCCGGAGATGGCACAAAAAGTAGCCCTTGTGCTGCATCGTCGGATGGACTCTCTGGGGTCTAACGGGCGTAAAAATTATGCCGGATTCAAGACAGTTGCAGAACTCCTGAATCGCCTCGATCAGAACTCTTGCAAAGGAATTCTGGAAGAGATCGAAAAGAAAGAACCGAGAACCGCGACGAATATTCGCAGTCTGATGTTCACATTTGACGATTTGCTGACCGTGCCCGAGGATGCAGTTCGTGAGCTTGTTTCCGCAGCGGACAAGAAGATGTTGGCTATGTCACTTAAGGGTGCGAAGGAGAACATCAAGGCACAAATATTCAAGGCCATGAGTTCGCGCGCTTCGGAAATGATGCGAGACGATATGGAGGCTTTGGGACCGGTGCGTAGCAAGGACGTCAACGCTGCGCAGCAAGAACTGCTCGCCCTGGCGCAGAAGCTTGAGTCTGAGGGCAAGATTCAGCTGAAGGTGGAGACAGACAATGACGTCACTGTTTGAGTTTGAGGGCGTGAACGGGACTAACCCCGCCGAGCTTCTAGTTGACCTGCGGAACCCTCGGGAAGGAGGTGCGACACTGCTCGAGTTCTTTGTGTTGGAAGATGAAGTGCGCGCAAGGATCACGCGCGAGGATGAGAAAGCGAAGGCTCATCAGCCCAAACCTTCTGCAGACCTTGAACGCGTGGCACAGACAATGGTGATGATCGATGCGGCTCGTGCGGACGCCAAGGAACAAGCTCGACAAGAATGGGAGGAAGAGCTTGCGACTCGCATGGATGCAGAGCGTATCCGTATCGAGCAGGTATGCAGCGAATTCAGTATGGATCGGCAGCGCTATTTCTCTGCGGCTGAGTCGCAGGTTGTTAAGCTTGCCATTGCGGTTGCGCGACGGATCCTTTCACGGGAAGTGGAAGCTGATGTGATGCACTTGACGGCCACCGTGCGCGCCGCGCTGGCTCGTATCCATGATGGAAGCGCATCCACGCTGCGGGTCTGTGCAGGAGAACAATCCCTGTGGAAGGCGCTATTTGCGGATAACAGTGACGGGAGTGTCACGGTTGTGGGAGACGCACATCTTGAAGCGGGAGAGTGTGTTCTGGTGACGGAAGTTGGGACGGTAGAGCTTGGGGTTCAGGTCCAACTTGCTGAGATTGAGCGTGGCTTTGGAGAACTATTACGCAGGCAGGGGGACTGATGGGAATCGTTCGTAACGGTCTTGGATCGGCAGGCCTGGAGCCATACTTCACGACGTTACAGACAAGGCCGGCATGGAAGTGGATGGGCCGTGTGGTCAAGGCCTCCGGCCAGACGGTGGAGTCGCAAGGTCCCCTGTGCTGTGTCGGTGAGAGTTGTGAATTGATGGATGTGGCTGGGAAGCGATATGCCGCTGAAGTGAT
>CAIVND010000187.1 GCA_903907185.1 uncultured Acidimicrobiaceae bacterium | reverse complement strand
TCAATGGTTTCAGCGCGCGCCGTCGGATCGATCCCTACCGCGATCAATCCCTCTTCGCTCACGAGCCCCGAGAGCGAACGACGCAACATCTTGCGACGTGAACTAAATCCCGCTCGGATCAACGCCGCAATCTCTGAGTAGGGAGCGATCTTTACGTCGACCGCTGGCATTGGCCGACGGGTAATCTCGATCAACGAAGACGAGACTCGCGGTTTTGGGATGAATACCTCTGCGGAGACCTGTCCGACGATCTTGGCCTCTGCGAAGTACGAACGCCGAGCGGTGACTCCAGCGTAAATCTTTGACCCAGGCGTAGCTGCTAACCGCTCCGCCACCTCGCGCTGAACCATGACAATCATTCGGCTGATCTGAGGAACATGTTCGAGGAGTGTCATGACGAGCGGGGTAGCAACGTTGTAAGGAAGATTGGCAACCAACGTGTAGGTTGATCTTTCATCACTCAGTAGCTCGCCAAAATCAAGGGTGAGCGCGTCTCCTTCGACGACCCTGACATTGTTCGGCACGAGACCCGCAAGTACTGGCACGATGTAACGATCAATCTCAACGGCGATGACGTCGGCGCCCGTCGCAGCCAGAGCAAGGGTCAACGAACCAAGTCCCGCACCGATCTCGAGCACTCGATCTCCGACGCCCACGCCAGCGAGTCGAGCGATACGTTCGACGGTATTGGGATCTGCGACAAAGTTTTGACCAAGTGCCTTAGAGGGAGTGAGACCATTTTCGTCGAGTAGCCGATGGAGATCTTTGCGACCTAAACGACGCATCTCAGTCATGAGCTAAGACCAAAGGCCTCGGTGGCGTTTGTCGTGGTATCAAAGGCAAACTGGTCGATATCGACACCTTTGAGCGCTGCTATCGCTTCACCGACAATCGCAACAAAGGCAGGCTCGTTTGGTGAGCCACGGTGAGGTACCGGTGAGAGATAGGGCGCATCGGTCTCGATTAGAAGGCGGTCGATAGGACAAAGATCAACGGCCTCGCGGATATCGTCAGCATTCTTAAAGGTCACGATCCCGGAGAAGGAAAGATACGCTCCCAGATCGAGACAGGTTTGAGCCTCTTCGGGTCCGCCCGTAAAACAGTGAATGATGACCTTTTCGGGGCACCCCTCGGAACGCAAGATCGCAAAGGTGTCCTCCCATGCCTCGCGGGTGTGAATAACCAAAGTGAGGCCGTAGGTCTTTGCAAGTGCGATCTGCTCAGCAAAGGCGCGCTGTTGGATCTCGCGCGGCGAGTATTCGTAGTGATAGTCAAGGCCGCACTCGCCAACTCCAACCACCGAGCCGGGGGGCCGCTCCAGCCCACGTGGAACCTGTTGAGACGATGCAAGGAGTTCGACGATCCCCTCAATGCCATGTTCCGCATCATGGGGGTGCTGACCGATCGTTGCAAAGAGTTGAATAGCACCAGGATCCACACCAGTCAGCTCCGTCGACGTTCGGGCGAGATCGAGGGCCGAGGCCGACGATGCCGCAGAGGTTCCAATACAGATCAAGCGGTTCACATTCGCCTCGGTGGCTCGGTTCAGCAGTGCTGAGGCACCTTCAAGATCATGGAGGTGGCAGTGGGTGTCGGTCCATCCCGCCGCTGACAGATCGAACACCTCAGCTTCCTGATGGTTCGATACGACGACGAGGGAACAACGGCTCACCCTTGGTGACCAAGTTGCCTGCCTGATAGTGACCCCAACCGAGTTGGCCATCCACAATTGCCGCACGACCTGGTGCGTCGGGTCGCCCAGACTCCCCAATTCGCCGAAAGATCTCCGAAGCCATCTCCGGCATCGCGGGCGAGGCAAGGATGGCAACGAGGCGAAGAACCTCAAGCGCATCACCGAGTACCGCTTCGACTGCTGGACCGGACTCCATCTTCCATGGCTCGGCCTCTTCTAGGGCGGCGTTCATCTCGTGGACAAGCCGCCAAGTTGCCTCAAGCGCATCTTGGGGAGCTGCTCGCTCCCAGGCGCGACGCACCTCATCGACAACTTCTACTGCCACTGCGGCCAGCGGCGTTGCCTCGGGCGAATGTGGGGCTGGACCCACACCAGCACACTTCGAACCAACAACGGTGGCCACCCTTTGGAGAAGATTTCCAAGGTTGTTTGCAAGATCGGCGTTGTAACGAGCTACGAGTCCTTCGTAGGTAAAGTCGCCATCATGCCCCAGCGTCACATCACGCAGAAGGTGGTAGCGAAGCGCCTCAATACCAATATCATCGGCGAGTTCTGTGGGAATGATCTGATTCGCCCGCGATTTTGACATCTTCTCGCCGCCAACTAGGAGCCATCCGTGAGCGACGATCTGCTGCGGTGGCGCGATCCCAGCCGCCATGCACATCGCTGGCCACCAAACTGCATGAAAACGCAGAATGTCCTTTCCAACCAGATGATGAACCGATGGCCAAAGATGGGCAAATGTTGCCTCGTCTGTGCCATATCCAACCGCTGTTGCATAGTTGATCAGGGCGTCATACCAGACATAGACGACATGATCGCTATCCCACGGAACGGGAATTCCCCAGTCGAAGGCCGTTCGAGTAACCGAGATGTCCTTCAAACCTTGATTAATGAAACCAAGGGCCTCATTGCGGCGCGAGACAGGAAGGACCACTCCAGGATTGTCTTCGTACCAGGAGAGCAGCCGGTCAGTAAAACGAGAGAGGGCGAAAAAGTAGTTTTCCTCGACAATCCACTCGACAGGACGCTCGTGAATTGGGCAGCTATTTCCAGGCAGCAGATCTGCCTCGTCGTAGTAAGCCTCACAGGGTACGCAGTACCAACCTGCCCATTCACCCTTGTAGATGTACCCATTGTCATAGATCGCCTGCATGAATTGCTGTACCGCAGTCGTGTGACGCGCTTCAGTCGTCCGGATGAAATCATCGTTACTAATCTCGAGTTTGCTCCAAGCATCAACAAACCATGAGCTTGCTTCATCGACCCAATCCTGAGGAGATCTGCCCCTCTCCTCCGCGGCTCGAGCAATCTTTAGGCCATGCTCGTCCGTTCCGGTCAGGAAGAAAACCTCATCGCCCACCGTTCGATGCCACCGCGCAAAGGCATCTGCGACAACAGTCGTATAGGCAGTTCCGAGGTGAGGTTGGTCATTTACGTAATAGATCGGTGTCGTTTGATAGAACGCTTCAGGCACCGTCGTAGCGTACCGACCCGAACGCTTCGTTTTGTCCACTGAGCCACTATTGTTTCAATTCGCCCATCTCGAGTGCCATCTGGTAGACCTCACGGTGGGGTGCGCCCAGCAAGATCTCAATAGCGCTGACTGAATCTCGACGACGAAGACCAGCGGCCTGGAGGCGCTCTAGTGCCTCTCGGAGCTCACTACCCTCGACTGATTGGATCTGTGTCATCGGGGCAACGATGATTACTTGCTCACCTCGTTCGCTCAATTCACCTGGTTGAAGCGACTGATCCAGCGTGCCTCGCCAAATCTGTTCATGTAACTTTGTCAATTCACGCGCGACGGCGACACGTCGTTCGCCCCCACACGCTTGCGCCAGATCAGCGAGCGTCTTAAGCAGACGAAGCGGAGACTCATAGATGACGCTTGTCGCGGTCGAACGCGCAATCCGATCGATCTGCTGTTGGAGATCCCCACCCTTTCTGGCTAAATAACCC
>CAIVND010000186.1 GCA_903907185.1 uncultured Acidimicrobiaceae bacterium | reverse complement strand
CCTCGCCGGACACGCCGACCCACGGACCACGCGGATTTACGACCGGCGAAGGCGTAAGGTCACTCGGAACATCGTGGAGCGGATCTCGATCTGACAATGGCGTCGGGTGCTCGTACTGCCCAGTAAGATGCAACCGACCGCAGGTGGAGCGAAGTTGCCTGCCGGCCGGCAGGGAGCCGATGGACTGCAGGGCTGACTGTGGTGGTCAGACCTGGGATAATCCCAACCGATCTGGCGCGGCTTCGGTCGCAGACCTTAGGACATCGGGCCACCGCCGGATCTCCCCGGAGCTTCTTCCATGGCCAATCTCACCGCTGATCGCAACCTGCTCTTTGGTTTGCTCGCGCTGCAGAACGGGCTGATCAATCAGGGCCAACTCGTGACCGTCTTCCAGGCCTGGACGCTGGACAAGACCCGCGACTTGGCCGACCACCTCGTCGTTCGCGGCGACCTCGATCTCGATGATCGATCCGCGGTCGAGGCCCTCGTGGCGCGCCACATCAAGAAGCATGGCGGCGACGTGGAGCAAAGTCTCGCCACGATGTCCGTGGGTCGTTCGACATCCGAGACCTTGGCGCAAATCGCCGATCCCGATGTTGACGCCACCTTGGCCCGCCTCGGCACCACCCCGACCCCTGACGACGACCGCGCTCAAGGCGACCGCACGGCGAGCTACACCGTCGGCGAGGTAACCAGCGCGGGGCAGCGATTCCGCGTTCTTCGGCCGCACGCCCGAGGCGGCCTGGGTGCCGTCTTCGTGGCCTTGGACGCCGAATTGCATCGCGAGGTCGCCCTGAAGCAAATCCTCGACACCCACGCCGACGACCCGATCAGCCGCCAGCGGTTTCTCCTTGAGGCGGAAGTCACCGGCGGGCTGGAACATCCCGGGATCGTCCCGGTCTATGGTCTGGGAACCTACGGCGACGGCCGCCCCTACTACGCCATGCGGTTCATCAAGGGAGACTCGCTGAAGGAAGCCATCGACCGGTTTCACAAGGACAAATCCCTCAAGGCCGCGCCCGGCCTCTGGTCGCTGGAACTACGCAAGCTGCTGCGGCGGTTCACCGTATCCGTCCGGCGAACGACGTACTTGACGTCCGCGCTGTCTGAGCGCGACCGTTCGTCAACTCCCCGCCAAGATTCTCCTTACCGAAGTCCGACCGATTCCGAGTCGCCGGGCGATCTCCGATTGGCTCAATCCTTCGAGCCTCATCCGCTTGACCTCGTCGAATTTCAACGATGCCGTTCGCGGTCGACCGTGAGGACGGCCTTCCTTCCTCCCTTGGGCTATCCCTGCTCGCACTCGTTCGCGAAGAATCTCTCGCTCGAACTCCGCGAAGATCGCCAACATTCCCGCCATCGCTCGGCCCGACGGCGTCGTCAGGTCGAGAGCTTCGGTCAATGATACGAAGCCGACACCCAGGTCGGTCAATTCCCGAAGAGTCGTCATCAAGTCCGCGACCGATCGACCCCAGCGATCCAGCCGCCAGACCACAATGACGTCGACCTCCCGGCGGCGCGCGACTTTCAACAAGTTCTCGCGACCAGGGCGCTCGTTCGTCCCCGAGCCAACGTCCTTGATCTGGTCCGTGATGACCCAATTACGGTTCTTGATATAAGCTGTCATCGCATCGACCTGCATCACCAACGTTTGCTGGTCGTGCGTTGAGACTCGCGCATAAAGTGCGGCGCGCATGAGTTGGCCCTCCCTGGCCAAAAACCCTCGACGATCAATCGCGGTTAACCCCTGTGTTTTCCGCCATCCTCACGCCCGTCAAAGGCCTGGCCAATATCTATCCTTTTCGGTCGGGAGGGTCGGGCGAGTCCGACGGTTTCCAACGGTCGGGAAGTAGTTCCTCGATCCGGTTGTGGGGATGTGTGCTCACACGATCGAGAACGTCGCGGAGATAGGCGAAGGGGTCGACTCCCAGATCCTTGCAGGTCGTGCAGAGGCTCATCAGTGTCGCGGCGGTCCGTCCACCTTCGTCACTTCCGGCGAACAACCAATTCTTCCGTCCCAGCGCCACCGGCTTCATCGCCCGTTCGCTCGCTCCGTTGTCAATCTCCAGGAAGCCCGCTTCCAAAGGACGTATCAACGCAGTCCAATGGTTGAGCGCATAAGAAATCGCTTCGCCGATCGGACTTTTAGGCAACACTTTGGATCGCTCGACCAAGAGCCAGGCGTGGATCGCATCGAGGATTGGACTCGACTTTTGCAACCGCAATGCATATCGATGGGCATGCCATGTCGCGTCGTCCCACTCAGGGTGCTTTTTGCGTTCCTTCTTCGCGGCTTCCTCGATCTGGTAGAGACCGGCGACCCATGCCAGCACCAAATGCGACCGTGTCGGATCGTTGGTGCGTGCCTCGTAAAACTTCCGCCGCGCGTGCATCCAGCATCCGACCTCGACGATCTTGCCACTGGCGTACAAGGCATCATACGCGGAATACGCGTCGGCCTGGAGATAGCCGTTGAAGTCTTGAAACACACGCCGAGGACCATCGCCACTACGGTCGGGAGTGTAGTCGTAAACCGTGTACGGATTGTTGTGATCACCGATCTGAACCCAGAGCCGTCCGGTCTTGATCCCCTTGCCGGCGTGATCCTGCACTTTCACCGGAGTGTCGTCGGTCTGGACCACTCGCGACCGCAACACGCGCTTGAGCATCACCTTGACCACGGGTTCCAGCAGTCCAGCCGCGACCGCCATCCAGTCGCACATTGTCGAACGGGACAACTCCACTCCGAGACGCGTGTAGATCCCTTCTTGACGGTAAAGCGGCAAGTGATCGGCATATTTGCTGACGGCGACATGAGCCATCAGTCCCGGACCAGGCAGCCCCTTCTCGATCGGCTCGGGAAGCCGCGGCGCGATCACGACATTGGCCTGGCAGCACACGCAAGCATACTTGGGACGGACATGTTCAAGAACGATCAGCGACGCGGGAATGTATTCGAGTTGCTCGCGAACGTCTTCGCCCATCGGTTGACGAATGATACCGCAGTCAGGGCAAGCCCGCTCCTCAAGCGGAACGTCATGCACGATTCGCTTGCGAGGAAGATGCTTTGGCAAGGGCTTGCGGCCATGACCCGGAGTGGGGCGTTTGCCAGGCGTGGGTGTTGGGGCGGGCTCGGGTGTTGATTGCGGCTCGGAATTGGCGGCCTCGGCGATTTCTCGCGCGAAGAGCAACAGTTGACTGGGATCGAGCTTTTCGGACTTCCTGCCGTAGATTTGCCGAAGAAGTTGGTTGAGTTGGTGCTGAAGTTTTTCGCTGAGATGCGTCTTCTCGCGGAGCGTCGCCAGCAGCTCGCGGATGAGCCGGTGGGCCGTTTCGAGGTCTTCGGGCAGTGG
>CAIVND010000185.1 GCA_903907185.1 uncultured Acidimicrobiaceae bacterium | reverse complement strand
CGGACAGCAGAAATTTCGCTTAATCTCCCCGGTAGGTTGGCATAGAGGGGGAAACATGACATTTAGTCGAATCGCTAAGCGGATGTATCGGCTGTGGTTGAAAATGCTGCACGAATCAAGCAAGAACCGGCACAAACAAGCGGGTTTTTAGCACTAGATCATCTGGCCACTGATTGCTATTGATCAAGAAAATTTTTGCTCTTCTCCGATGAGGAGAGAGTTTGGTCTTCATGTCGGGCGCGGAAGCGGATGAACCATGCGGCATGCGTATGAACCTAAATCTGTGCGTTTGCATTTTTGATAGATGTCAATGAACGATATTGAAAGTTCTAAGACTTTAAACATGGCTTCATCAGACAATATAGTTAAGTGCATTAAGTTCTTCGACGGCGACTGAGATCCCTGCGGCTCGCACGTGAGCCTCGAAGATTGTCGTCACGCGAAAGTTAGAGGAGAACATGTCTTCAATAGTTGGCATCCTGTACACGTCACACGGTGGATTTACGTCGGTTCCTTCCTCCTATTGGGAGGGGATTCGTTCGGAACGTTCATATCGCGACGATGTGCCGATGGAGACACGAGAAGAGATGGACGAAAAGTGGGCACGCACTGAAGCGGGCAAAGACGCCATCCGACAAAAGCTCGCAGAACTCCGCCCAGATGTTCTCGTCATATTCGGAGATGATCAACAAGAGTGCTTTGATTTCAATAATCACCCCTCGTTAGCGGTGTATATGGGTGCTGAATTTTCCGGAAAAGCTCCTCTCCCACCAGGGGATGGTGATGAACCAAAACCGCGAGAAGTCCGCACTGCTCCCGGTCACCCCGGCCTTGCTACTGCGATCACCGTTGGGCTGATGCACGATGGCTTCGACCCTGCGTTCATGATGGATCTTCCGCGGCCCGATCATGGCATGGCACACGCAATTATGAAACCGTTGACCTTTTATACGGATTTCGATATACCAACCGTGCCGATTCTCATTAACGCTTACTACGCACCGCAGATCACCGCACATCGCTGTTACCAGGTAGGCAAAGCCGTACGCAAGATTATTGAGAGCTATCCAGATGACTTGAGGGTCGTGGTAATGGGTTCCGGAGGACTGTGGCATACACCGGGACAGGAGAAGTCATGGCTCAACGAGGAGTTTGACCGTACCGGTTTGGCTCTCTTGCAAGAGGGGCGCGCACTCGATTACGCACGACACTTTGATGACTACAAGATTCCAGAGGGCGATGAGAGTCAGGACGCTGCCGTCGTGAGGCGGGGAGTGACTGGACTTCCTATTCCAGGTGGACCACAGGGTGGGACGCGTGAGACGCTCTGTTGGATCTGTGCCTCTGCCGTTGGCGAGGGTCAGAGCGCAGAGCTGATCGATTACGTACCGATCTTTGCTTCACCGGTCGGCAACGCATTTGCCTTTACGATAGAAGCCCCGTAACTGCTCACTCTTGCCCAGTCAGTTGAATTGACCAGTTGAACGTTCCGCCAGGACCGATTGATCATCAGTGCGCTTGTCGGTCACGATGAAGCAGCGCGGCTACCAACTGGACGCCGCCGAATCGTAGGTTCTTCCACTGCACGTGTATTGATCCGGTTATCCTTCGCATTTACCGTTGTTCCTGGTGGGACAATCTGATCGATCGCATCAAGAACGTCGTCTGAAAGTTCAACTGAGATACCGGCGAGTGTGTCCTTTAGCTGATCGAGAGTTCGTGGTCCCATGATCGCCGAGGTCACACCGGGATGGGCAACGACAAAGGCCATCGCCATATGAAGGAAGGATATGCCAGCCTCTTCGGCCACAGCACCCAGGCGTTCGATTCGATTGAATTTTTCGAGATTGCCTGGCTCTTCTAGATGAAATCGGTGAGGTGACCGTTGCGCTCGCACGGAAAGTGTTTCGAGTTCCTCTTTGGTCCGGTACTTTCCCGTCAGCCAGCTTCCGTTGAGCGGACTCCATACCGTCGCTCCGATACCAAAACGTTGGCAGGTGGGCAAAGCCGCCAGCTCTGAATAGCGAGCGAACAGGGAGTATTGAAGTTGCTCACAACGAAATCGTTCAAGGTTGCGGCGATCCGAAACCCACTGTGACTCAACGATCGTCTCGGCGGGAAGATTCGAGGCGCCGATCGCTCGGACTTTGCCTTGGTGGATGAGATCCGAGAGCGCGGAAAGCGTCTCATCAAGATCCGTTAACGGGTCAAATGCGTGAAGCTGGTAGAGGTCAATCCAATCGGTTTGAAGGCGCCGAAGACTCGCTTCGATCGCCTTATTGATCCAGCGCCGTGAGCCACCTCGCTGTTCAATCCTTTCGGAAAGAGGAAGTCCAAATTTTGTCGCAAGTATCACCTCATCGCGACGCCCTTTGAGCGCTTCCCCAAGGATGGTTTCAGATTCCGTACCGGAGTAATGATCGGCGGTGTCGATGAAATTGACGCCAGCGTCGATCGCATAGTGCACCATCTCGCGGCACTCGCCTTGATCGCTGTTCGCGTTGCCGCCAAAGCCCATTGCTCCTAGAGCAAAGGTTGACACTTGCATGCCGGTACCACCAAGTGTGCGATAGTTCAACTCATTACCCCTCTTCAGATTCCAGGCTTGGTTCAAACGGTTTTTGAAAGCTAGCACGAGACATTTTTACTGTCTTGGGGACTGGTTGTCGGTCATTCCTATTGCGACCAACGCGTTCATTTGCGAATAAGACGGAGATGAAAGATTGCTGTCCTACAGTCATTACTGTAGATAGACGGCAGCCGTTACGGAAGGGTTCAAGATGCCGAAGCGGAAGATGGGAACTTTAAGCTTAAAAGCCTTGGTTATGACGACATTCGGCGTGGTCGTGGTG
>CAIVND010000184.1 GCA_903907185.1 uncultured Acidimicrobiaceae bacterium | reverse complement strand
GTACAGCGAACGATGTCCGCTCCAGCCGCCGCGAGCGCGTAGATCTGTGCCAGCGTGCCATCGACATCTGCGGTCTTCGTTGTCGTCATCGACTGCACCGCAATGGGAGCGTCGCCGCCGATCGGAACCTTGCCAACCATGATCTGACGGGTCTTACGTCGATCTGAAAGCTTGACGGCTTCGGCCATCTGGGACTACCTCCTCGGTCGATCGTCGCCACCGACGAGACCTCTCCCTATCCTAGGGCGACCAAGTCAACGTGCGCCGCCGCCAAGATGAACGGCTGAACTACCCCTAGCGACCAGTAAGTGACACAGGATCAACGATATTGGCGTAGAGCGCGCCGAGTCCCATGATCAAGATGAAGGCAACAAAGAGCACAATAACGGGGGCGAGCTTGTTGACATCGGCATGGTAACGGTTGCCCCGTCGCGAGCGGATGCGCTCATAGACCGCAACAACCACGTGGCCGCCATCGAGCGGGAGCATCGGGAAGAGGTTGATAAATCCGACGAAAAGATTGATCGCCACGAGCAGGTAGAGCAGTACGGAGACATTTTGGTGCAGGTAGTGCGCCCCGATCTGTACCGCTCCATAGATCGAGAGCAGCTGCTCGCTTGAGTTCGAACTAGTTGAGGACGAGGAGAATGACGAGGAAGTAGAGGAAGTCTGTGAGTGTTGGCCCGCTGTTACGACACTGTGGGTGAACGAACTTAGCCCGTGGATGGAAAATACCTGTGCCATGCCGGAGAACGTTTGCCCCGTTACTGAGACCAACATTGAGCCGGCGCGCTGAACAGCAATGATTGGATTCGTCGTCATATTTGCGGTCAAGAAGCCGATGCCCACCCCGATCACACCACTTGGCTTCGCCGACGCCTTTGCAAGTGGCTGCGGACCCTTCGTGGTTGCGACCTTGACGTCGCGTCGGTCGTCCGGTCGCACGAGGAGATGGACAAGGCGTCCATTGCGCGACACCACAACGTTGAGAGGGACTCCAGGCCGAGCGGTTATGTAGCTACTCACCGTCAAAGGGTCTGAAAAGGTGTGACCATTAATCGAAACAAATTTGTCACCGGGACGCATCCCGCCACTGATCGCTGGTGACTTTACTCCGACAAAGTTCGTGAGACTCGTGACGTATGCCGTCTTTGGAGTTGGAAAACCAGAAAAGGCAAAGAGCGCGAACAGAAGTACGAAAGCCATCACGATGTGCATGAACGAGCCGGCGACTGCGACGAGCACCCTGCGGGGAAAGGTTGCCTGCCGGAAGCTCCTTGCCTCGTCCTCGGGGGCGACGACCTCGCTCGGACTCATACCGACAATTCGGACATAGCCACCCGCGGGGATGAGCTTGATGCCGTACTCGGTCTCGCCGCGTCGTATCGACCACAGACGGGGTCCGAATCCCAAAAAGAACTCTGTCACCTTCATCCCCGAAAGCTTGGCGGTGATGAAATGACCAAACTCGTGCAGCATCACCATGGTGACGAGGGCAAGGACAACAATGAGCACCGAAAAACCATCGAAGATCGTCGCAAGCGCGATGGAACCAAAGATGATCGCAGCAAGTCGAAACATCGACTTTTGCTCGACCGAAAGCGTCTTTGATCCAGTCTCGCCGGTGTCGCTCATCGTCTGCTCCCAATATTGCCGTGCATCGATCTTGGCCTTAGTCGTTGTTGTTAGTGAATCGTCGCGAGCGCGACATCGCGAGCAACCGTTCTCGCCTCTGCATCTGCTGACAACACATCATCAACCTCAACGAGCTCGGTGGCTCGGTGTCTCTGCATGGTCTCTTCGACGATATCGGCGATCACGGTCCAGCCGATCCGCCCCTCGAGGAACGCTTCGACCGCCACCTCATTTGCTGCACTCAACCAGGCTGGTGCGGAGCCACCCTGACGGCCAGCGGCATAGGCAAGATCAAGACAGCGGAAGGTCGCTCGATCGGGCGAGGCAAAATCCAACTGTCCAAGGGTCGTCCAATCAAGTGCGCCAAACTCTTCGGGAAAGCGATCGGGATAGGCAAGCGCATAACCGATCGGCAGTCGCATATCAGGGTAAGAGAGCTGGCAGATGGTAGCCCCATCAGACCACTCAACCATCGAGTGGACGATCGACTGTGGGTGCACCACGACCTCAATCTTGTCGTAGTCCACACCAAAGAGTTCGTGTGCCTCGATGACCTCAAGACCCTTATTCATCAACGTCGAGGAGTCGATGGTGATCTTTGGGCCCATCTTCCAAGTTGGGTGTGCCAGTGCTTCGTTGACGGTGACTCGAGAGAGCTCCTCTCTCGTTCGATTTCGAAATGGCCCTCCCGACGCGGTAAGCAACATGCGACGGAGTTGAGGCGGAGCGACGAGAAAATCGTCCGCGCTCTCAACCTCGAAGCGGTGATTATGTTGACCGAGGCACTGGTGGATGGCACAGTGCTCCGAATCGACGGGAACGATCTCCGCTCCCTTTGTTGCTCGAGCACGTTGCACAACTGGAGCCGCCGCGATGAGTGACTCTTTATTTGCAAGAGCGAGTCGACGACCAGATCGCAGTGCCGCGACAGTTACCGACAACCCCGCGAATCCAACTACACCGTTTACGACTACGTCACCAACACTCGCGATCTCCGCGAACGATGTTGCACCGGTGACAAGCGTCGTGCCAGCGGGTAGACGTCCGACAAGGAGGGCCGCTTTCGATTCATCACCAAGTGCTACGACCTCTGGACGAAGAGCATTCGCCTGTTCGACGAGCAGATCGACCGAGGAGTAAGCGCCGATCGCCTGCACACGGTAAAGGTCAGGACGACGTGAGATGACATCGATCGCCTGCGTCCCGATGGACCCTGTCGATCCGACAAGACTGACGGACTTCATGCCACAACCCTAATGACTCCGGTGGCTTTTGACCGCTCGGGTTGCGGCGGATCAGTGCTTACCGAGCGCCCGGATCAGCAGATAACAGGCAGGCAGAACAAAGAGCATCGCGTCGATGCGGTCGAAGATTCCACCGTGTGCGGGCAGGATCTTTCCCATGTCCTTAAGACCGAGGTCCCGCTTGATGACCGACTCAAAGAGGTCGCCAAGTGGGGCAAAGATCATCACAACAACAGCGAGAAGGATCGCACTCGACAGGGTGTAGGGATGGAGATGGGCCACCAACGCCACCGCGACCACAAGGGTCAAAAGCGACCCACCGGCGAGACCCTCTCGCGTCTTACCGGGACTCACCCGTGGCGCAATCGGATGACGACCAAATCGGTGACCGATCGCGAACGAGCCAACATCGTGCGCGACGGTAAGTGCAATGGCACCCACGACGTAGGCGACTCCGTGGCGATGAGGGAAGGAGTGCGCATTGAGCAGCAGACCCGCGAACGATCCAAGGATTCCCGTCCAAAAGACGACGAGGGCAGTGACACCAAGATTGATCACGGGCTCTTTTTGGCTAAGACCGGCAATTCCCCAGATCGCAAAACCCAGCACCAAGATGAAGATCGTGAAGGGAACTGCAATAGATCCGTGCAGGTAGGTACCGACGATCAACACTGGTACCGCAATAAGGCCCAGCAGTGTCGCTGGCCGATACCCCGCTCGCTGGAGAGAGGAGAACAGTTCAGCTGCAGCGAGCGTCACGGTGAAGGCGACAAAAATAATGGTGCTTGGTGCACCAAAGGAGAAGCACAACAGCGCAAGTGCACCGATGAGCAGTCCAACACCGGTAGCGACAACGATGTTGCGCTCACCACTTCGTGCCGGACCGTTGTCGCGCACTCGGCGGTGTCTACGTCGAGGAGTTGGCCTCGGTGTGCGACTTTCCTCGAGCGAGTCAGGTTGGGAGGTCTCTCCTTCGAGATAACCGACGGGGTCTGCACCACCGCCAAAGGCAGCATCCCATTTCGCCTCGGCCTGGGCCTCGGTGATACCGCGCGCTCGTGCAATCTCGGAAAAACCGTCTTGAAAAGGATCCTCGGTCGGAGTGATCTGGCCAGCGATCGCCGTTTCGTCCGATGTATCCTCCTCAATCAAGAAGGCGAGATCGGGATCGTTGTCCCAATCAGATCCGTCCTCACGCCAGCTTGGGCCGCGTAGTCCGACGTCGATCAGGTCGCCCTCTTGGTCGCCAACGACCTCATCGTCAAGGAGAACACGCGGGACTAGACCCGTAGGCGGGTCAGTCCAATCTGGCAACACAAAGACTCCGGTCTTGGGCTCGTCAGACTCTGACGGCGAACTATTTGCCGCAATTCGCTCAGCAAGCGTGCGACCGATGAGACGGGGAGGCTCTTGGTCCTCATCGCCAGACCCAGTGAGATCTGGCTCATCAAGATCAAGATCATCTAGCTCATCGAACTCGAGATCATCTGGCTCGGCAACATCTGACTCTGGTTGGTCAACGTCCCTCTCGGGAGGCAGAGGGGTTCCTGCCACAGCGGCAGCGGTCGGAAGATTTATGCGGACCGAAGCAGCTCCTGACGAGGAGCCCCCATGCTCGTTCTGAGATTTATCGTCTTGCATACAGCCTCCTGGACCGAGTGGCACATCGCACTGACGGTTGCGTCTCCGCACCGTCAGTGGGCTCAAACCTCGAGCAGTTCCTGTTCCTTATGCGCGAGTAGCCGGTCGATCTCGCTGATGTACTCCTGAGTGACTCCGTCGAGCTCCTTTTCAGCCCAATCAAGGTCATCGTTTGAGAGTTCCTTGTCCTTCTCAAGAGCTTCAAGGTCCTGTCGAGTGGCACGGCGCAGATTTCTGACGCCCACTCGACCGTCCTCTGCGCGTTGACGTACGGACTTTACGAGTTGCTTGCGTCGCTCCTCATTGAGTTGTGGAAAGACAATGCGAAGAACCGCTCCGTCATTCGAAGGATTCACACCGAGATCAGATGCCTGAATTGCCTTCTCAATGGCACCAATAGAACCCTTGTCGTAGGGGTTGATCACCAATACTCGTGCCTCGGGAACGGTAAAACCAGCGATCTGTTGCAGCGGGACCTCGGAGCCGTAGTAACTCACGCGAAGTTTTTCTACCAGAACTGGAGTCGCCCGTCCCGTCCGGATCGAGGAGAACTCGCCCTTCGTGTGCTCAATAACTTTCGCCATCTTTTCACGGGTATCTTCGATTGCCAGTTCAACTAATGAATCGTCGCTCATGTGATCAACGTTCCAATCTTCTCGCCAAGCAGTGCACTACGAATATTGCCGCTTGTCATCACATCAAAGACCAAGATCGGCAGGTTGTTATCCTTACAGAAGGTAATCGCTGTGAGATCCATTACCCGCAGATCACGCGAGACGACCTCCATAAATGAGACCTGTTCGTAACGTGTGGCCTCGGGATGCGTCCGTGGATCCGCGCTATAGACACCGTCGACACCCGAATGGGTGCCTTTCATTACAATCTCGGCCTCAATCTCTGCGGCACGAAGTGCGGCTGGTGTATCCGTGGTAAAAAACGGTCGCCCCATGCCCGAGGCAAAGACCACGACCCGTCCCTTTTCAAGGTGGCGAACCGCCCGACGACGGATGTATGGCTCACAGACCTCGCTCATCGCGATCGCTGACATCACGCGCGTTGGTTGTCCAACCCGCTCGAGCGCATCTTGAAGCGCAAGCGCGTTAATCACTGTGCCGAGCATGCCCATTGTGTCGGACGTTGCACGGTCCATACCCTCACCGGCACCAGTCTGTCCTCGCCAAATGTTTCCGCCACCAATCATGACGGAGACCTCAACGCCAAGATCGCTCGAGGCCTCTGCGATCTCACGTGCTACTCGCTCAACGGTGTGCGCGTCGATCGTGTCATCAGAGGACTCGGAGGCAAACGCCTCGCCAGACAACTTGAGAACAACCCGATTCCAGCGCGGACTCACGCCAGCTGGAACGAGGTGGCCGGTTGATTCAGCCACCTGACTGCGATTCGTCACGCCCCGACGACTACCTGAGCAAAGCGGCGGATGACTGCACCATCGAGGAGCTGGGTGATGGTCTTTTTTTCATCACGTGCGAAGGACTGCTCCAACAAGACACGCTCTTTGAACCAACCGTTCAGTCGACCCTCAATGATCTTCTCAAGCTGTGCCTCGGGTTTGCCCTCTTTGGCAGCGATCGCCTGGATCGTCTCCTTCTCTGAAGCGATCGCTTCAGCAGGAACGTCCTCTCGGCTCAGGTACTCCGGTCGAGCAAACGCGATGTGAACGGCAATGTCGTGTGCAAGTTCGATCGATCCACCAGCGAGCTCAATCAATACGCCATTAACGCCGCGACCATTTTGAATATGCAGGTAGCTATCGAGAATCGAATCTTCGCCGGCAACGAACTGTTCATGGCGTCCGACAGCAATATTCTCTTTGAGCGAGATCTTGATCTGGTCGATCTCCGGCGCGAACTTCTCAATTCCCGCCTCGCCGAGGTTCGCACAGGCGTCCGCGAGACTGTCGACCAACGCAACAAATTCGCTGGATTTAGCGACGAAATCGGTCTCGCACTCGAGTGCAACAACGGCACCGTTCTTATCATTGACTACGACCTGAACAGCACCCTCTGCTCGCTCTCGACCTGCTCGCTTCGAGGCTCCAGAGAGGCCCTGCTCGCGAAGCCAACGGGTTGCCTTTTCGATGTCGCCTTCGCTCTCTTGCAGCGCACGTCGACAGTCGAGGATCCCTGCACCGGTTGCTTTACGCAGCGCGGCAACATCTTTTGCGGTGACCTCTGCCATTAGGAGACAACCTCGGGCGCTACCTCAGCAGCTGGAGCTGGGGCTTCTGGCGCCTCGGATACCGGTGCCTCTGCAACCGACGGAGCCGAGGTGGGAGCAGCTGTCTCGCTGGCAACTGGTGCTTCGGCAACTGGTGCTTCGGCAACTGGAGGAGCTGGTGGAGGTGTCGGTGCTGGCGCAGGGCCAGCGGCCTTCAGGGCATTAGCGGCCTTACGCGAGGCGATGAATCGACCCTCATTAACAGCATCGGCGACGATGCGACACATCAGGCGACCCGACCGGATCGCGTCATCGTTCCCCGGAATAATGAAATCGATGACGTCGGGATCGCAGTTTGTGTCGACGACAGCGACAACAGGCAGGCCGAGCTTGTTTGCCTCAGTCACTGCGATGTGCTCTTTTTTCGTATCAATCACGAAGATGGCATCGGGAAGACGCTTGAGGTGTCGGATACCACCAAGGTTGCGCTCGAGCTTTTCGAGTTCACGCGAAAGCAGAAGTGCCTCTTTCTTGGTCATGATGTCGAACTCGCCGGTCTTCTTCTGGGTCTCGAGCTCGCCGAGCTTGCGAACGCGGCCTTCAATCGTCTCAAAGTTTGTCAGCATGCCACCAAGCCAACGCTCATTGACATAGGGCATCCCACAGGCGCGTGCGTACTCAGCAACGGGGTCCTGGGTCTGCTTCTTTGTTCCGACGAACAGGATATTTCCACCACCGGCAACGAGGTCACGGACGTATGAATAGGCAGAGTCAACTCGAGCGAGCGTCTGGTGGAGATCGATGATGTAGATGCCATTGCGCTCGCCATAGAGGAAGCGCTTCATCTTTGGATTCCAACGGCGAGTCTGGTGGCCAAAGTGCACGCCAGCCTCAAGCAGTTGTTTCATCGTAACGACAGCAGCCATAACAATTTCCTTCCAACGGTTTCTCGATCTCGATGACGCGCCCGAGGGCGACCGTGGAGTCATCGAGAGACACACAGTGTTGTGACCCAATTTGAGCCGCCACATATCCTAGTTGCTCGACCAGCTCCTGAATTCGAGCCCACGATCGGCTATCTGAGCAGACGTGGACAAAGGATAGGGAGATCGCTAAGCCCGGGGGTGCGCCTCCCGGTAGACACCAACGAGGCGCTCCTTCGAGACGTGCGTGTAGATCTGCGTCGTTCGGAGACTGGCATGTCCGAGCAGCTCCTGAACAACACGGAGATCAGCGCCTCCGTCGAGGAGATGCGTCGCATAGCTGTGACGAAGTGCGTGAGGATGTGTCGGAGCCGGTGACCTGCGGTCGATAATTCGCCGGACATCACGCACCCCGAGGCGACGTCCACGGAGGTTCAAGAACAGCGCCGACTTCGGCGTCTCTTGTGTAATGAACTCGCTACGCCCAAGCTCGAGATACTCCGAAAGTGCCAGCACGCTTGGTTCGCTGAGAGGAATCCGGCGCTCCTTCGAACCCTTTCCCCAGACGGTAACCATCTCTTCACCAAGATCGACGCCGGTGATCTCGAGGCCGCAACACTCCGATACCCGAAGACCCGAGCCGTAGAGAAGCTCCAAAACCGCGTTGTCGCGAAGCAATTGGGCGCGTTGACGTCGCCCTCCCTCTGGCTTCGCCGACCTGTTGGCCGACCGCTTTGGAGTGGCAAGCGTGGCTTGTACCGCAGAGGGTTCAGGTTCGAGGAGCTGTTGAAGCTCAGACTTCGTCAACACTCGCGGGAGGCGGGAGTCCCCCTGTGGAGCAGAGAGTCGACGTGCAGGGTCGATCTCAATCATCCCCCGTCGGAGTGCGAAGGCAAAGTACCGCCGTATCGATGCGGTCTTACGTGCGATTGAACGGCGCTCATACGAGCGCGAAGAAAGAAAGGCCAGATACCGCCGGAGGATCATCCGGTTGACATCTTT
The DNA here is from genome assembly GCA_903907185.1 of uncultured Acidimicrobiaceae bacterium. Classification (GTDB taxonomy): domain Bacteria; phylum Actinomycetota; class Acidimicrobiia; order Acidimicrobiales; family Bog-793; genus CAIVND01. The sequence goes on along the minus strand of CAIVND010000184.1, from coordinate 8,268 downwards.
GGGGCCAGTTGCCCCGGATCGCTCCGCCCAAGTGATGAATGCGTCGACGTCGGTTCCGTACGCTCGCTTCGTCGCGGGCGCTACGGAACTGAGCGACTGCAGAAAGGCTTCGATCTCCCAGCTCACGGTAGGAAGCGTAGTTGTCGATCAGAATCAGCAGCACGCGAGCAATGAGCCTCATCATCGATTGTTGCCAAACTTAGAAAATCCGACATACTCCGATATTTTGGACGATGATATAAATATGTCCTCAAAAATCTTGGTCATCGAGGATGACGAACGGATCCGAACTTCGATGACGTTGTCCCTTGAAGATGAGGGTTACGAGGTCAAGGGAGCGCCAAACGGCGAGCAAGCGCTCGACATGTTCAGCCTCGCACTTGCGACGCATCCCTTTGAACTTGCCATCATCGACATCATGTTGCCTGGCATCGACGGATTTGACTGCTGTCGGGTTATCCGCAGACAGAGCGTTCTTCCGATCATCATGGTTACCGCTCGGACGGACACGCACGATGTTGTCGCCGGACTTGAGGCGGGAGCCGACGACTACGTCACGAAACCCTTCGAGCCAAAGGAACTTGCCGCACGGATCCGGGCCCTTCTGCGCCGCGCGCACGCAACCAACGGATCAACCTCAATGCTGACCTTTGGTGAGCTTGAGATCCAAGTCGAGGCGGGTGTCGTGCGCCTTGCAGGCACTGAACTGCACCTCACGCGAACAGAGTTTCTCCTCCTATGCGAGCTCGCCACGAATCCGAACAAAGTTCTGTCTCGTGAGCAGCTACTCGAGCGGATCTGGAGTTATGACTACTTTGGCGATGGGCGACTCGTCGACGTGCACATTCGACGTCTCAGAACCAAGGTTGAACTTGATGCCGCGAACCCTCGTCACATCATCACTGTCCGAGGTCTGGGCTACAAGCTCGCCCCCTAGATGCTCGATGCTCCGCGTCGGATTCTGCTGAGGATCTCGCGACTTCTCTTTCACCGGCGATATCTCCACAGTCGCCTGAGCTCTCGCATTACCCTGCTCTTCACGGTGAGTGCTCTCCTACTGGGACTCACCGTCTCCACAATTACGTACTACGCCACCCGTTCGTCGATCGTTGGCCAGTACGTCACCGCGGCCGAGTCCACCGCGCTTGATAACGGTGCGATCGTTCACGATGAGCTGTTGAACCATAACGCTGGCACGCTCATCGTGAACAACATCGACTACCAAACGGCAAACTCCTCATCGCTCCTTAATTATCGGGGGATATGGTCGATCACGGGACGACTCTCGATCTTGAGCGAGAAGGTCTTACCTTCGAGTCTGACCGATGCTGTTGGTCACGGAAAGAGTGCCGAACAGATCTTTGCGCTCGCACCAAACAACGTTCCCTACATTGCGATCGGACAGCCCATCAACGTGGGGAGCACGAAAGCCCAGTACTTCGAGGTCTTCCCGATGTCCGAGGCACAAAATGAGCTGCAGACGCTGCTCTCGATTCTCCTCGGTGCCACGGCCCTCACCACCGTGCTCGGGGTGTTCCTTGGACGGTGGGCTGCCCACCGGACGCTACGACCCCTTGACAAGGTCTCCGAAGTTGCCCGTCAGATCTCCGACGGCCAGCTCGATGCGCGGATCGAGACGCCCCGAGAGAATGACCTTGCCGTCATCACCGGATCATTCAATCGGATGGTGGACCTTCTTCAGGACCGGCTCGTCCAGGAGGAGCGTTTCACCTCAAACGTCAGCCACGAACTTCGCTCTCCCCTCACCACCTTGAGTTCGTCGATCTCAGTCTTAGAGTCCGATACTGAGGAGATGTCGCCACGATCGGCGCAGGCCGTCTCCCTTCTCAGCCAGGAGATCCGACGGTTCCAACGTATGGTCGCGGAGCTCCTCGAGATCTCAAGAATCGATGCGGGATCGGCAGATTTTCAAGAAGATGAGGTCTTCATCGCGGAGTTGGTCGACCGTTCGATCCGTCGGTCGACCTCCACCCCGCCACCAGTCGAGATCCACCCCGAAGTTCTCTCGTGGACGGTCATGGCAGACAAGCGCCGCTTCGAACGGATCATCGCCAACCTCTTCGAAAATGCCGAGCACTATGGCGGTGGTGTCACCAGAGTTGCCATCTCACCGGTCACCCAAAATCGCGTCCAAATTATTGTTGAGGATCAAGGTCCTGGTGTGGCCGACCAGGACAAAGATCGCATCTTCGACCGGTTCGCACGGTCGGCATCGATCGCTGGACAACGGGGCATCGGGAGTGGGACCGGACTTGGTCTTGCGTTGGTGGCTGAACACATCCGACTCCACCATGGCTCGATCCGGGTGGAAGACAGCGAGCCCCACGGGGCAAGGTTCATCATCGAGCTTCCCCGGTTCATTCCGGACGACGAGGCGGTGACCGAGTGAGGCCCGAGAGATCACCCATCGGCCGGACCGGCCGGCACAAACTACGGACGCGTCGAGTTCGTCTTCTCGCTCTCGGGGCACTTGCGCTCGGCGTCAGTGCCTGTGGTGTGCCGATCGATTCAGTCTCTCATCCAATCGCAAAGATCCAGTACGTGGGGCTCATTCCGCCAGCGAACACTGGCGGCACCGCAAGCCATCTCACCCTCTACTTTGTGGCGCGCAACAAACTCGTTGCCGTCTCGCACAACGGATACGCGTATGTCTCAATTGAGACGACGGCGAACGAGCTCCTGCTTGATCTCAGTAATGGCCCACTCGAGAAAGATCCTCCCGGATTAATCACCCAGCTCAGCAACCAACCTGGCTTTACCAGCACCTTTAACTCTCAAACCCACGTGATGACCGTCAATCTCACCTTTCAGTTTCTCCAGTCGCTCTTTGGACCGGCACTCTACGAGGCTTACGGGCAGATCGTGCTCACGTTGATGGGTAACTCGTTGCTCTCCGCAGTCAAAGGAATTCTGTTTCAAGTTGATAGCTCCCCGACCTACGCCTACCTGCCCTCGGAGACGGCAACAACGGACCCAGTCAACTTCAACTCCTACAGGACGCTCATCGGAACTACCGCAGCGCCAACAACGACCACGACGACTTAAGTACCGGTCAGTTGTCCGTGCGTTCGCTTATGCGCGAAACCCTGCCATGTTGCACGACTCAGGAACTACTTGCGCTCATTTCATAGGAAAAAGGTACGCGCACTGCGTCAGACCAAAGTCGCTCGAGTCCGTAGTATTCGCGTGCCTCTGCCTCAAAGATGTGCACGACAAACGACCCATAGTCGACCAGCACCCACTTGCCATCACGTAGACCCTCAACCTGGCGTGGAGGTCCAAGTCCTGCGGCACGGCAACGTGCACCGATCTCATCGACAATCGAGCGAACCTGACGTTCATTGCGCCCAGCGGTGACGACAAAATATTCCGTAATCGCGATCAGCTCGGAGACGTCCAAGATAAAGGTCTCTTCAAGCGTTTTTGATGTGGCAGCTTCAGCGGCCAAACGGGCGAACTCGAGGGACAAGTATTCGTCAGCTTTCGTTCGGCGCAGTAATGAGGAGGAGTGCCAACTTCATCTGTCTTGAGCGTACAGCCCGCGCTCAGCGATCACACGTATTGCACCCTCAGGAATCAAAAAATCCAGGGGACGACCGGTAGCTGCACGGTCGCGAAGGTCCGTGCTCGAAACCTCAAGGGCCGGGACCTCAATCACCTCATACCGCCAACCGGCAAGCTGTTCTGCCAGCTCCTGGCCACCAGCCAGGCGCGAACCTGGCCGGTTCACGACCACAAGTCCACAGGACTGCTGGAGCCTGTCAACCGACCTCCAGCTCGTCAGATTTGGCACCACATCGGCACCGACGATCAAGGTGAGCTCGATATCCGGTTCAACTCGCAGGAGCTCTTCAACGGTATCGATGGTGTAGGAAGACCCACCACGGCGGATCTCGAGATCACAGACCTCTATTCCCTCACAGCCACTCACTGCAGCCTCAACGAGTGCAAGTCGATCAGCAGCCGGTGTCACCGCTCTACCGCCGACCTTTTGCCATGGTTCATTGGCAACGACCAGTTTGACGACATCAAGACCGAGCGCTGCTCGAGCATTCACTGCGGTGACCAGGTGACCTACATGGATTGGATCAAAGGTGCCACCAAAGATCCCAACTCGACGCTCGGCGGATTTGCTCAACGAACAGCAGATCTGTGATTAGTTGCCACTTTGCCAGCGTAGTTGCATGCCACTTGCTCACTTTGCCTCGCGTCACTAAACCACCCCTCCTTGCCTAGGCTGTGGCAATGGTTTCGCGTGATGAGGCTTCGAAGGTGGCGAGCCCAACTGCGGGCGCGTCGAATTGGTCCCCCACAAGCTGGCGGGCACGTCCTGCGCGCCAGATGCCAACCTGGCCCGATGCACTCGCGCTGAAAGAGGCAACAACAGAGCTCTCGGCCTATCCCCCACTCGTCTTCGCCGGTGAGGCTCGTACGCTCACGCGCGAGCTCGCAAACGTCGTTGAGGGTCGGGCATTTCTGCTCCAGGCGGGTGATTGCGCGGAGTCGTTCACCGACTTCGGTGCCGATGACATCCGAGACAAACTCAAGGTGATCCTCCAGATGGCGGTCGTCTTGACTTACGGTGCCGGACTTCCCGTCGTAAAGGTGGGACGGATCGCGGGACAGTTTGCAAAACCGAGGTCATCGCCCACCGAACTTATCGGCGGCGTTGAACTTCCCTCCTTTCGTGGTCACATCATCAACGACGATGCACCGAACGAAACAGCGCGCACTCCAGATCCGCATCGGATGTTGCGCGCCTACAACCAATCTGCGGCAACGTTGAACCTGCTTCGCGCATTCACCAAGGGTGGATTCGCAGATCTCTCGCAAGCTCATGCTTGGAATCAGGAGTTCGTTGCGTCAAGCGCGGAGGGTCGACGCTACGAAAACATCGCTGGCGAGATCGACCGAGCCCTCTCATTCATGAGTGCCTGTGGCATCGACCTCGCGTCGGAGTCCACCATTCAACAGGTTGAGTTCTACACAAGTCATGAGGCGCTGCTCCTTGATTACGAAGAGGCACTGACGCGCCAGGACTCACTCACTGGTGATTGGTATGACTGCTCGGCTCATCTCCTTTGGATCGGCGAGCGCACGAGACAGCTTGATGGCGCTCACGTCGAGTTTCTCGCCGGGGTCAAGAACCCAATTGGGGTAAAACTTGGGCCAACAACAACCACCGATGAGGTGCTCGCGCTCTGTGATCGACTCAATCCCGAGCGCATCGCTGGACGCCTGATGCTCATTACCCGTCTTGGAGCTGGCAAAGTCACCGAACTTCTTCCACCGCTTATCCGTGCGGTCACCGAAGCCGGACACCCAGTGGTGTGGCAGTGCGACCCGATGCACGGGAACACCTTCGCCGCTGACGGAGGCCGAAAGACCCGACGCTTTGACGATGTTCTCAGTGAGATCCGAGACTTCTTTGCCGTGCACCACGCGGAGGGAACGTGGGCGGGCGGAGTTCATGTCGAACTCACCGGCGACAACGTGACTGAATGTCTCGGTGGAGTTGAGGACATCTTGGAGGAAGATCTTGATCTTCGCTACACAACTACCTGTGATCCACGACTTAACGCTCGCCAATCTATCGACCTCGCATTCCGTGTCGCGGAGCTCTTGAGAGCGTGATATCTGTGGCTCGCCTTTGGCGACGAGCCCGTCTTGGTGTGATTGGAACTATCGCCATTGCGGGAATCATTGTTCCCGTGGAGCTCCCATCGGGAAACGCGAACATCAGTTCAGCCGCGGCAACCACCGCATGCATACCGGGTCCAGTTCCCTCGACGACGACTACGACAAGTACGAGTACGACGACAACGCTGCCAGCATCGACGACGACCAGCAGTACGACAACGTCAACCACAACCACGCTTCCCGGGTCAACGACAACAAGTAGTTCCACGACAACAAGTACGACGACGAGTACGACGACGCCGCCCCCAACGACGACCACAATCCCCGTTCCACCCGTGGCGCCGGTAACGGCCTACGACCTCATTACCTCGGCAGGAGACATCCAGACCTTTGGTGGCGCCGGATTCTTCGGTTCCCGAGTCTCCCAGGGTGCACCTACCAAGATCATCGGAGGAGCACCCACTGCCACCGGCCTTGGCTACTGGCTCGCCAGCAACAAGGGCGGCATCTTCATCTACGGCGACGCAGTCAACTATGGATCTCCACGAGCGAGCTTTGGGTCAAAGCGGATCCGTGCATTCGCGGGTACTCCAGACGGCCAGGGGTACTGGGCGGTCAGTCCCGTTGGCAATGTCTATAGCTACGGTGACGCTCCCTCGTGTGGCTCTGCAAGCGGCGTCTCGTCGAAGCGACCGATCGCAGCGATTGCGCCAACACCGGATGGGCTGGGTTACTGGCTCATCACCACTCGCGGGGTGATCCGCAGTTACGGTGACGCAGTCGATTTCGCACCGGGGTGGAACTACCGCAGCCGTTCGCCAATCGTTGCAATGGCGAGTACGCCAGATGGGCAGGGATTTTGGATCGCCAACGCGAAGGGTGCGATCTTCAACTTTGGCGATGCGCATTTCCTTGGATCGACGATCCACCGGCGTCTGACGAAGCCGATCGTTTCGCTCGTCCCGACAACTGATGGAAATGGTTACTGGCTCACGACCGGCACGGGGCGGATCTACTTTTTTGGTGACGCAGTTTCGCGCGGCTCAGATATTCGCAACCCACCAGCGGCTCCGACAACCATCGTTGGCATGATGCGGACCATTGCTACCACCGCATCTCGTTACGTCCCGCTTCCGCACCAAACCATTGGCTATGACATCTCCAACTTCCAGTGCACAAAACCAGGTTCATCGACTCTTCAGTCAAACGTGCCCCAAAGCTCGGCGGTGAGCATTATTGAGGTAGCCGGTTGGTTAGACGGCGCGAACAACTCCTGTCTCCAAAGCTCCGCTGCTTGGGCAACACGGGCTGCTGGCTCGACGGGCGCCTCCTATCAGCTCTATCTCTTCTTGAACTCGCCAGGAACGAACATTGAGGCAACGCGCCTGTACGCGAACGGTCCGAAGGGTTCTTGCGGCGCACTCACGGGTACGCCTCGACTCACGTGCATCGCGTACAACTATGGATATAACGGCGCCAAATCGGCCGTTGCCTACGCGACCAAACAGAACGTGCACGCAGTGACCTGGTGGGTGGACATTGAGAACACGGCGCTCTCGCCAACTCCATTTTCAAGCTTCTCAGCAAACCATTTCTGGTCGTTCTCGCCGGCACTGAATGCTCAGACGATGCAGGGTGCGATCGACGCGCTTCGCTCCGCTGGATTGCTTGTTGGCATCTATTCGTCAAGTTTGCAGTACCCGAAGATCGTGGGCGATTACACGCCAACGACCGGGGCGCAACTACCGCTTTGGATCGCCGGTGTCCCATGGACGAATCCGCCATACACCCAGGCTGGACTTCCCTCGACCTCGACTCTGACAGATTGGTGCGCGGGGACGGCGATCTATCGGGGATCAAAGAGTGTGGATGCATTTGCTGGGGGAGTTCCTTGGATCTTGCAGGAGACTCCCGGCACGGAGAAGTCTCCCTTTGGTCTCGATCCGAACTACACCTGCTGAGCACGTCGAGGTTGAGCCTTCACCGCGAGCATCGGCTACTCGGTCAGTGGTCCACGATGTGAAGCGGCTCCAAAAAGTTCTTCAAGGAGAAATTGAGTTTTCGCTTCAATGCGACCACGGGGGTAGAAGCGATCAAGTAAATCGAGCCCTTGGTCGGCAGTTTTATATCCCAATATCTTGTAGAGCATCTGAATGTCTTCAGTATCACGATCAACACGAGATGCGAGAAGTTTCATTGCAAATATCGAATTAGATATAATGCCTGCCAGAGTCCAACGTACACGTAGTGAAACACCGCATTTAGCTAACAACTCGGGGCCGCGAGAAGTTCTCCGTCTTAGGATTGAGAACTCAACCGCTCACCAAGAACCTCAGCGGCAAAAGCGATCACATCGAGATGCTCAGCCGGGGTGCGCGGTGGTCGAAGACCATTGACCGCGAGATGGGTGGCACCGAGCTGCTCGGCCTCCACCAACTGGCGCTCAAGGGCTGCACGATCAAAGTCTGGAACGCGGAGATTGATCTGTAGACCAGGCATCACCTCTCGACCAGCGCGGCGTGCGGCCTCGTGGACGATTGCCAACGCACGTGCGGCCTCGTCAAGCGGTCGGGTATTGCAGATCCAACCATCGGCGATCCGACCGAT
>CAIVND010000183.1 GCA_903907185.1 uncultured Acidimicrobiaceae bacterium | reverse complement strand
TCTTGCTCAACAAAAAGCACTGCGATGCCAAAGAGGGTCATCACTAACATGAGCGCCGAATGCACAGGGTTCTTCATGAACACCACACCGAGCGCACCGCTGATAACAATGAGTCCCGCGATGACAAAGGTGATCGAATCGGGGATTGTTGCCGCGCCCAAGAGACCGCCCATCATCGGACCTTTCCACCGAATCGGACAGGAATCTTGTTCCGCGATACCTCGCGGATCGAGATATTCCCGGTCTTTGCATCATCGCGGTTTCCAGACTGACCGCCTTCAGCCGCGCGGCTCCCATAGCCGAGTTCGCTCGACCACTGCACCTCTCCCTCATAGGCTGCTGCGCCGGAGGGCGAGGTCGCCCTCATCCACGCACTTGTGTAGCGATCATCGCCCTCTCGCCAATCCTCCCAAGGCATCTTCTGTGGTCGTCCCTCATCATCAACGACAAGTTCCTTCTTGGTATAGATCGCATCAGCGCGTGAGGTGAACGAAAACTCGAAAAGCTTGGACTCGGTGATTGCCTCCGTGGGACAGGCCTCGACGCACATGTCGCAGTGAATGCATCGTAGATAGTTGATCTCATAGGTAAAGCCGTAACGCTCGCCAGGCGAGACCGGATCGTCAGGTGAATTGTCCGCGCCCCGCACGAAGATGCAATCCGCCGGGCAGACAGCGGCGCATAGCTCACAGCCGATGCACTTCTCCATTCCGTCTTCATACCGGTTCAAAACGTGTCGTCCGTGAAGTCGAGGCGGCTTTGCCCGCTTCTCCTTTGGATATTGAGTCGTCACACGAGGCTGCGCAACCTGCTGAATGCTCTGCTTGAAGCCGCCAAAAAAGTTCAGTCTTGCCATCTCAGCTCCCGATCTTTTCGTGATCTGACGAGTCAGCCAGTACTGCAATCCGACGAAGTCGAGCGACCTTCGAGGCACGGCTGAGTGTCACATATCCAAACAACGAGAGCGCCATCATGGCGACGCCCCACTCCACATTGATGAGCACACCTGCGATGATCAGCATCCACGCGAGTGAAAGTGGAATAAGTCGCTTCCACCCAAGATCCATCAATTGGTCATAACGCATCCGAGGAAGTGCAGCCCGGATCCAAACTTGGATGTAACAAAAGATGACAGTCTTTCCTGCAAACCAGAGAATGGGCCAAAGCCACCGAAGGAAGTGAAACCCAGGACCATCGGGACCGCCGAGAAATAACGTCACCACAACAGCTGACATGGTGATCGTGTTCATGAACTCGGCCAAGAAGAAGAGCGAGAACCGGATCGATGAGTATTCGGTATGGAACCCTCCACCCAACTCCGACTCGCCCTCTGCGAGGTCGAACGGGGGGCGATTCATCTCCGCCGTCGATGCGATGAAGAAGATGAAAAATGGAACGAATCCAAGGCGAATGAGGTTCCAATCCCAGATGTGTCCTGCTTGGGAGTTCACGATCGCCCTCAGTGAGAGTGCGTGTGACTCCAACACCACAACGATTATGGAAAGGCCAAAAGCTGCCTCGTAGCTAATCATCTGTGCCGATGCACGGATCGAGCCAAGAAGTGGATATTTCGAACCAGAACTCCACCCTGCAAGCATGACTCCGTAGACCGCAACAGATGAGAGGGCCAAGAGGAAGAGAATTCCAATCGGCGGATCGGCTACTTGGAGCTCCACCGTGTGATGAGCGATCGTTACGGTGCCACCAACGGGGATGATTGTGAAGATGAGGAAAGCGGGCAGGAGCGACAGATAGGGGGCAAGGATGAAGACAAACCTGTCCGCAGATTCTGGGATGAGGTCCTCTTTGAAGAAAAGCTTCGTGCCATCGGCAAGCGTCTGAAAGAGACCAAACGGTCCGGCTCGGTTCGGCCCTATTCGATCTTGCATGCCAGAGATCGCCTTACGTTCAAACCAGATCATCAGCATGACTGAAACCATCAAGAGCCCAAAAGCGAGCAATACCTTGATCAGCACAATCACCAGGACGCCGAGATCGATCCCTGACGAAAACAGTGGATCGGTCACGAGATGCTCTCCAGACGAATATCAACAACCAGTTCGTTGACATCGATGAGATCAAATGCACCGATCTCACCCGGTTGATCAGCTCGGGTACCAAGGACGACGACTTGATGATCAAGGGTTGCATCCTCGAGGACAGTCACCTCGATGGCCCTCTTGGAGGAACGGAGGCTGAGACGACCTCCATCTTCGACCCCAAGGCGAGCGAGCTCTTGAGGGTGTACGCGAAGTAGGAGCGGACCAGCAAGTGGAGCAAGCGAAGGACTTGACTGAACGAGCGACCCCTGGTCAAAGAGTGACCGTCGAACCGAGAGCCGATAGGTGTAAGAGTCAGGCTTAGGTGCTACCACGAGCGGGCCACCAGTTACCGTCTCCAACAACCCTTGCAGTTCCGGCTCAATCGACACTGCTCGCTGAACAGATGAAAGCGTTTTGCCAACTCGCATTGGAGCGCCCTGCTCATCAACCGACGTGATTCCCGGAGTTGCGATTGGGTCAAGCGTGCGGCTACCAATTGCTACTGAAGTGCGCCCAATTGGAACAACGACGCCATCACGTCGTGCGTCGCCGTTGGCAAGTGTGAGATTCAGCCCTCGATAGGCAGGCGCCAGCTCACTGATCTCTGCAGTGATCTCCGCGAGATCAGCAAAACCAAGTTCTGAGCCAAATCGACGGGCAAGCTCAGCGGCCACGATCCACGCCGGCCACGCGACGCCGGGAGGGACCACCTTCTGAGTAGTAGGGGCGACTCGACCCTCAAGGTTTGTCACCGTTCCACTTCGCTCGGCCTCACCAGCTACTGGCAAGACCACCTGTGCGCAACGGGTCGTTGCATCTTCATGAGTTGCTACCGCAACAATCGTAGGAATATTCTCCAAAGCTCGAGATGCGAGGTCGCGATCGGGAAAGTCCGTCAGTACATCTGCGCCGAGGGTAATTAGCACTTGAATCTCGCCACGGATTGCCGCCTCGAGCGTTCCGACTGCATCAGTTCCTCGCTCAGTTGGAAGTGAGCCCCATGCGCCTTCGAAAAGAGACCGACCACTCTCGAGACCAACCCGCCCTGGCAAGATTCCCGGCGAAAGTCCCATATCAAGGGCGCCATGAACGTTTGAACGACGGAGTGAAGTCAAGAACTTCGCCTTCGGCAACATGCGATGTACAACAGTTGCGGCCGATGTTGCGACGGCTGCAGACTCGCCAAGATCACCTCTTCCACAGATCGCGACGAGACCCTCGCCATCCGGTCCCACACCAGCATCTCGTAGCACCTTACGTGCCTGATCGATCTGCTCCTGTTTGAGTCCGAGAGAATCAACCCCATTTTCACCAACGATGAGTGCAGCCACCCTTGCAAGGTCTCCCGGGAGATAGTCAACCCGAGTCGCGTACTTTGACATCGAGGTTGTAATAGAAGACAGGTCGATAACCACTGATGTCTTCGCTACTGCACTCTCTCGAATTCGAAGAAAAAGCACCGGCAGCTCTTCTCGAAGATCTTGACCAAGAATGAGAACGACCTTTGCCTTCGCAGTCTCATTGATCGTTGCACGGGGAAGACCAAGGACAAGCTCGGCTGGAAGACCATCGCCGAGCTGTGCGTCAACTGAATCGGTACCAATGACGCCCTTTGCAAGTTTGGCAAAGGCGTAGGCATCCTCATTGGATAGCCGTGCCCCACCGATAAATGCAACCGAACCAGCACCATGTTCAGCAACTGCGGCCTTGATCTTTAGGATCGTCGCACTGAGGGCCTCATTCCAGGTGCTTTCGGTCTGAGATGAGCCGAACAAAAGCGGCTGACTCAATCGGTTTTCACCGTGAACCGCCTCGTATCCGTAGCGACCCTTGTCACACAGCCAGCTTCGGTTGACCGCATCGACATCAACTCCCAGGTAGCGAACAAGTTCGCCAGCCGATGACTGTGCGACGGTGCGGCATCCAACTGCACACCCCTCACAGGTACTTTCGGCCTGTTCGAGATCCCATGGACGCGATTTGAACCGATAGGGACTCGAGGTCAATGCTCCAACGGGGCAGATCTGCACGGTATTTCCAGCAAAATAAGAGGAGAACGGCTCGAGCGGGAAGGGAGCGACTTCCATTTCGGAGCCTCGAAAGGCGAAATCGATCAGTGCTTCACCGGCGACCTCGGAGGCAAAACGTGTGCAACGCGCGCATTGGATGCATCGTTCGCGATCAAGCGCTACGAGCGGACCAATCTCGATTGGCTTTGGCCAATGCCGCTTCTGCTCAATAAACCGTGTCTCACCAGGACCATGTGCCATCGCCTGATCTTGAAGCGGGCACTCACCGCCTTTGTCACAGACTGGACAGTCAAGTGGATGGTTGGTGAGAAGGAGTTCGAGTACACCCTCTTGGGCCTTGCGCGCCTTTTCAGAATTGGTAATGACCTCTTGGCCCTCAGAAACTTTGAGATAGCAAGAGGGCTGTAGAGAAAAACCGCGCGGACCCGAGACCTCGACAAGACACATCCGGCAGACGCCAACCGGTTCCATGCGCGGGTGGTAGCAGAATCGCGGAATGAAAACCCCAGCTCGTTCCGCAGCTTCAATGATCAGCTCGCCCGGTGCGGCAGTTATCGACACGCCATCGATCGTCAGTGAGATCAGCTGCTCTGCCTCTTGGTTTGAAGTATCGAGTTCAGTCATTGCTTATCACCAAACGGGCAGCGGCCCTGTTGAACATGCGCCAGAAACTCACTACGAAACATCCTGATCGCTGAGGCTATTGAGGAGGGAATCGAAGGACCAAGTACACAGATCGTGGTCTGCTGAGGTGGCCAAGTAACTCCCGGCGAGATGTTGTCACAAACATCCATCAACAGATCAAGATCGGCCTCGCGACCGCTCCCCTCTTCGATACGGCGCATGATCTGTTCAAGCCACGTGCCACCCTCTCGACACGGTGTGCACTGTCCGCATGATTCCCGGTGGAAAAAGCGTGTGATCCGCCAGGCAGCCCGTACAACACAAGTTGATTCATCCATCACAACCACAGAACCTGATCCCAGCATTGAACCGGCTTTTCCAACCGCATCTTGATCAAGCCCGAGATCGAGTTCATCAGGACCAAACCAGGGTGCGGATACACCACCAGGGATAAAGGCCTTCAACTCTTTTCCGCCAACGATCCCTCCCCCAAGGGAGGGATCAAAGACAAGGTCGCGAAAGGTCGTCTTGGACATCTCAAGCTCGTACCACCCGGGTCGGTTCACGCGGCCCGAAAGAGCAAACAGACGAGTCCCCGTCGATGATCCCTGTCCAAGCGCCGAGAACGAGTCCCCACCATTGAGCACAATCCACGGCAGGTTTGACATCGTCTCGATGTTGTTGACCACCGTTGGTTGACCATACAGACCATTCACGGCAGGGAAAAACGGCGGCTTAATCCGTGGAAAACCTCGCTTGCCCTCAAGACTCTCTAGGAGTGCAGTCTCTTCGCCGCAGATGTA
>CAIVND010000182.1 GCA_903907185.1 uncultured Acidimicrobiaceae bacterium | reverse complement strand
TACTTCTTGCCTCGCCAAACAGCCGCCTGGACCTCACCAGGATCAACATCGCACTCGCGAGCCATGCGACATTGCGGACCCTTTACCTTGGATCACTCGCTGAAGTTGATGCGGTGACCTGTGATGCGGTCGTCTGCATCGGTGCAGGAGGCGAACGCACACTCTTTACCCGCCCAGAACTTCAGAAGATCTTCGCGATTGAAAAACCTCCGCTTGACAATCTCGAAAATGAGGTGCTCTTTGATCGATTTGCACTGGTCCCCCAAGTTGGAATCTCCGTGCTCGGCCCAGTAATGATGACGGGCACCGACTATCCGCTGGAACGCCATCCAAAACTCACCGAACTTGTGGTCTATCTCGCGCTTCATCCTGAGGGTGCCACGAGCCGAAACTGGACCACTGCACTTTGGCCAGACCGAAGGGTTCCGGGACAGACAGTGGCAAATCGACTTTCGGAGGCAAGACAGATCGTCGGCATTGCGTCAGATGGCAGGCCCCGACTTCGTCGCAATGGCGAACGCCACACTCTCGTGGAGTTCAGCTCCGATTGGGCTCAGTTTCAGCTTCTCGCCAAGACGGACTCTGCAGAGTGTTGGAGAGAGGCTCTCCTCCTTGTTCGCGGCCGTCCCTTTGATGAACTCGCGCAGGGACAGTGGGTTGTCTTCGAAGGTTTTCTTGCAGAGATCGAACGATCAATAAGCACGGTGGCGCTTGAGCTTGGTACCTCGGCACTACGCAATGGTGACGCTGAACTTGCCGGGTGGGCGGCACAGCAGGCCCTCAAAGCCTGCCCATTTGATGAACGACTCCATCGACTCCTCATGCGATCGGCAGATGCACTTGGCAACCGTGGCGGCGTCGAGGAGACACTTCGCCAACTTGCGCTCATCTTGGAATTGGAGGGAAACCCGCTTCATGGAGTCCATCCTCGAACGGCAAAGCTCTACAACGAACTCACGAACACGATCTAAGCGTTAGTAAATCCCTGAGTTGAAACTGCAAGGGTGTGCGGCCAGACGATCACTCGAAAGTCCCCCACGACAAATCCCCTTGTCGGTCGACCAAAGGTCCACGTGGCGGTCTTCGCGTTGATATCCCTCCAAGGGTGCTTCACGTTATAAACAAGAAACTGGAAGGGAACCCCGCGGTACCACGAAGCACTTGATTGGCGTTGATAACGGACAATCTGACTTTTTGTATTCGTGATAACTGGGCGAACCTTTACCCGGTCTCCGCTGATAACGCTCACAATCGAAGCGCTCCAGTAGTCACCGACCCCAACGGTAAGGTGTCGACTCTCGAGAAAGGTGACGAGGGCGGTTGCCTTCAAACGGGCGGGAGGTGAGCTGAGATCATCGGCAACGTTGAAGCCGACGCCGACACAAACCACCGCTATCAGTGCGGCAGTGGCTTGAAGCACACCACGGTGCGAAACCTTCTGCAGAGTCCGGGCGAGGTATCGAGCTCCGAGGATCGCAAGAAAGATCGCAGCAGCAGACAGGTAACGAACGTAGCTTCCGTTGTTATTCGGCGTAAGTACAACGTACGAAGCGATCGATCCAGCAGCACCGATCAGAAGGAATAGGTCGATCCGCAGTTTTTCTTCGCTCAATGCGATCCGAATAACTCCAAACCACAACGAGCGGATAAAAAGTCCCACTGTTACTAATCCTGCGACAATCACGACCAAAAGAAATGGCAGATGCACAAGGTGCGAGATCAAAGGACCGTTCTGTGGTGCGCCACGCCCGACGACAGTATTCGGTCCAAAGGACAGCTTCGTAATCCCAAAGAGGCCGGGAAGATTTAGAAATGCGTGGCCGATATTCGTTAGATAACGCGAGGAGGGCGCGTGAGTCACTGAGGTTGAGATCGAGAAACCTCCGACACCTCGTACGAGAGCGCGGAGTGCCCAAGCAAAACCCGCTGCCAAAAGACCTGCACCTACACTTGGAAGACCGCTCTTCCATGATCGTGCTCTGACCATCTCCAGCCCTCCGGCGAGAACGACCGGGACGATGCCAAACGCAAGGGTTTCAAAATCTCCGAGTAGGCCGGCCGCAAGAACAACGACAGCAAGAATGAAGCCCCATCGAAACCCTCCCTTTGCGAGTCCGGCAAAGGCGATGAGACACCAAAGCGCGGTGCCTACATGCCACGGACCCTGTAAGACGTAGAAACTCAATACTGGGCTTGGAATGCCGATACAGAGAACCAGTACAAAAAATGCAATCCAGCCGCGCCATGATCGATCCTCTTCACGAACAAACCAGAGGCCCAGTAAAACCGTCGCAGCGAAGATCAGAGCGGGTCCAACATGCATCGCCGACTGCGAGACTCCCGACACTCGAATGATGAGTGCATAAAAGAGCGCGTCGATCGTCCAAAACGAGTCCCGAGACAGGCCCCAACCCTGCAGAGCAAGGTGACCCTGGTTGAGCGTCTGCCCCTCCAAAACCACGGTGGCGGCATCGGAGTTGCCAGCAAACACTCGAGTCGACATTGAGCTCAAAAGCCAAGTGAGCAACCCAAAACCAGACACCAGGACAGCGTAGGTCGCAACAACAATGGAGGTCCTAAATCGCCGAGCCACTGAATCGTTCGTCGATTCACCGAAGTCCTGCGATGCTTCGTTTCCCGATGCCCGGTCCTCGTCCTGGTTCAGCGATGACATGGCGACCATCCTAAAGATCAATGCGACACCCTGTATTCCAACTCGGTGAGAACCCAAGGGCCAATAGTTGTTATCGACATGCGCCCATGAAAACGAGTAGCGAATAGAGGTGGAAGTAGTCTCAGACAGGTATCGAGACAGATCTCGCGACGGAGACGTTGTGCGCGAAAGGACATACTGTGGGCATCCTTGAGGGGAAAAAACTTCTAATTACCGGGGTTCTGACGGATGATTCTCTCGCATTTGGCGTTGCAAAGACGGCCCAGCTCGAGGGTGCAACCGTCGTACTGACGGGGTTTGGTCGCGGACTTTCGCTGACACAACGAAGTTCTCGAAAGCTACCGGTCGCTCCTGAGGTGCTTGAACTCGACGTGCAAAACCCCGAACATGCGCCAAAGGTAGCGAAGATTATCGAAGACCAGTTGGGTGGACTCGATGGTCTTCTGCACGCGATCGGGTTCGCACCTGCGGCCTGCCTTGGCGGCGGGATGATGCCGGCAACCTGGGGAGAGGTATCGACGATGTTCGAGATCTCGACCTACTCGTTAAAATCCCTTGCCGAGGCTTTTGCACCACTGCTGGAGCGAAGTGAAATCGGCTCAATTGTTGGGCTTGATTTCGACGCAACGATGGCGTGGCCTGGTTATGACTGGATGGGTGTTGCAAAGGCTGGACTCGAATCACTTACCCGTTATCTCGCGAGAGATCTTGGCCCACAGGGCATCCGGGTAAATCTTGTTGCTGCCGGACCGATCCGTACGATGGCAGCAAAATCCATTCCCGGCTTCGCGGCATTCGAGGAGATATGGGGAGAACGCTCCCCCCTTGGATGGAACGTTACGACCGACGGCGATGCCGTTGCCCGTGCCTGCGTAGCTCTCTTTTCTGATTGGTTCCCTCGCACAACAGGCGAGATCATCCACGTTGACGGTGGCTTCCACGCTGTTGGGGCATAGATAAAATCTCCAACATCTACTGCCTGCAACTTGACGCCAAAGATAATTGAGGAGATGTTTTGCATCGTCCTCCTTCGCTCCAAAATGGTCGCTAACGATGACACCTAGACGATTGTCGTGGTGATCAAGATGTTGATCAGCCACTAAGGTTGTGGGACGCGGCGGCGTGGCCGAGTGGCTTAGGCAAGGGCCTGCAAAGCCCTCTACCCCAGTTCGATTCTGGGCGCCGCCTCCAACATAAATGCAGTTGAACGCCACTTTGTGTGTAACCTGCGCAATCCGTCAGTAACCAGTTTTTGCCGAGATTTCGCGTCATCCGCGCGGCAAACGCGTCATTTCCGCGTCACGCGCTTCGGGTGCTAATCGAAGTCACTGTCGCATCTTTCGGCTCTTCAATGAGGGAGGCTTGGTACGAAGCTTCAAGTCCTTCTGCTACCGCTAGCCCTAGTGCCGGGAATAGATGCCATATCTATCGAGTGTGATGGTGATTGACGCGTGTCCCATGCGCTCTTGAATTGCTTTCGGATGCGCACCATTCGCAATGGCAATCGCAACGCTCGTGTGTCGCAGATCGTGCCAACGGAGATCAGCTCGACCGATCTTCTCACGAGCTTTCTTCCAAGATTGGGAACTGAAACTCGATGCGTGCGGGGACTTACCCTGAGTGTTCACAAACACCAACCCATTCGCGCCGAGTTGCGCCCGATCTTCAATCTGAGTTTTGAGCATGTCGCACAG
>CAIVND010000181.1 GCA_903907185.1 uncultured Acidimicrobiaceae bacterium | reverse complement strand
TACCTCTTGGAGGAGACTTCATTCCGACTGCGCCGTCCGCCTCGCACCCCCCGATCAAGTGTTTGGTTGCTCGCAATCAGTGGAGGACTTCGTGAGGAGTGGCAGGAGTACGTCTCGCCTGCACTACTTGCTGCCGTGTAACGAACTACTTCGCTCTTGCGATCGTTGAAGGTAAAGTCCATCCCATGTTGGAGCGCCAGTTAGCAAACTGCATCGATCTTCGGTGACCTGCACCTTCACTTTCGCGCACAACAGGTGTTTCATCGATGCCTGAGAACGAAGTTTGCGGCACCTTCCAGATAGTGCGACGTTCGGGGAGCTGTTCTGAGCTGTCCGAGCAGCTTCCGAGTCTCACCGCACGAACCTTGATCCTCGCAGAACCCAACGACCGCTCGGTCATCCTCGGGTCGGCGCAGGAACCGACCGAGCAGATGAAGCTTCGCTGCGAAGAGGCGGGCTTTGGATTCAGCCGTCGAAGAAGTGGTGGAGGAGCGGTAGTGATCGTTCCCGACGAGGTGGTCTGGGTCGATCTTTTTCTTCCTGCGGATGATCCACTCTTCCAGTCCGATGTTCGCAGTGGATCGCTGTGGGTAGGCGATCTGTGGTGCGAGGTCGTGAGACAGTTTGTTGGAGGCGACTCAACGGTCGCGGTGCATCGGGGTGCCCTGATTGAGGCGCCCTGGTCACGCGCCTGTTGTTTTCTTGGACTTGGACCTGGCGAGGTCACCCTCGGCGGTCAAAAGATTATGGGATTGTCTCAACGTAGGTCGCGCGCTGGGGCGTGGTTCTTTTCGCTGGTCTACCGAACTCTTGAGGTTGAGCGTGATGGCGCGCTTCTGACGGAGCAGGCGAGCGATGCCAAAGAGGTTTCCGACAGGCTGGCACAGGGTGTCGCGGTGCTCCCGTTTGCACGTGAGGAGATCATCGACGTTCTCCTTCATCTCGCCGCTGAGATCGACTAGCCCAATCACTCGTTCGATTACGGGCAAAGGTGGAGAAGAGCAGCGGTGGATCACCACTCGCAAGCAACGGTACGCTTGGCTCGCTCAGTCAAAGGGGATCTCGTGAGTCATTCGGTCATTGTTGCGGGGGCCCGCACGCCAATTGGGAAACTCTCCGGTTCGCTTGCTGGCATGTCCGCGAGCGCGCTTGGATCGTTCGCGATCGCGGCCGCGCTCGATCGTGCTGGGATCCCGCCAGATGAGGTTGGCTACCTGTTGATGGGCCAGGTCCTTCAGGCAGGTCAAGGAGGAAATGCAGCTCGACAGGCAGGAGCACTCGCCGGTCTTCCTCTATCGATCGCCTCGACGACGATTAACAAGATGTGTTTATCGGGTCTCAACGCCATCCATCTCGCTGATCTTTTGATCCGCTCCGGGGAGGCGGAGATTGTCGTTGCTGGAGGGATGGAGTCAATGACCGAGGCGCCCTTTCTCCTTGAGGGAGCTCGTGGCGGTCTCCGGTTTGGCGACCATGCGCTCCTCGACACCGTGATGAAGGACGGATTGCTCTGTGCCTTCGAACACCAACCAATGGGGGCAGAGACCGAGCGTTTTGCGGGAGGAAAGTTCACCCGAGAGGATCTCGACCGGCTCGCCCTCTCGTCACACCAGCGCGCCGCTCGAGCGACAAGCGATGGCGTACTTGGCGAGGAGATCGTTGGTGTTCGAATTCCTCAACGACACGGTGATCTCGTTGTCGTGAGCGATGACGAGGGGATTCGACCGGAGACATCGATTGAGCTGCTTGGCCGTCTTCGACCTGCATTTTCGACCGATGGCACGATCACCGCAGGCAATGCCAGCCAGATCTCTGACGGCGCGGCGGCGGTCGTGGTGACCTCACGTGCGGTGGCCGATCGACTTGGCGTCAAACCACTTGGCGAGATTGTGGGTTATGGCGAGGTTGCCGGTCCGGACACTTCGCTCCTCACCCAGCCATCACGCGCGATCCGCGCGGCGCTTGATCGTGCGGGTAGGTCATTGTCTGAGATCGACCTTTTCGAGATCAACGAAGCCTTCGCTACGGTTGCGCTTGCCTCCATGGCCGATCTTGGAGTGAGTGAGGAGATCGTTAACGTCAATGGCGGCGCGATCGCCCTTGGCCATCCCATTGGGATGTCCGGTGCACGGTTGGCACTTACCCTCGGATACGAACTGAACCGCCGGGGTGCCACACTTGGAGCCGCAGCACTGTGTGGTGGCGGGGGACAGGGCGACGCGCTTCTCCTGCGCACGATCTCTTAAGTGTGATCGCATGATCTGGTCGATTATCTGATCGGCAAGACCTCAGACACCATCTCATCTGCCGCAATCTGCCCTGCGCTGGTATCTCGGATTTATCGCCACTTCGCTCCACTGCGCGTTTAGTTTGCCGTCCCGAGCGATTTGAGCTGGACAAATGACCTCAATCGTTGAGCGGTGGAGCATCAGATGACCGATTGCAACCAGCGCATCCCTCTCGCTGATCATCTGTCGACCAGCAATTTCTTTGCGTGGTGGTTGTAAATGGTGCGAAAGACACATAAAGTGGCGCAAAGTGGTGGGTCGAGGAGGGAGAGTCCTCGGCCAGATTTTCGCCACGTAGGGAGAGAGGGACCTCCGAGTTGTCACTTGGTTCAAGGTTTTTTGGGCGGTACGAGCATGCGCTCGACCTAAAGGGTCGAGTGATCCTGCCTGCCAAGATGCGGGTGCATTTCACGCGTCCTGGATACCTGACCTCACACCTTGAGGGGTGCCTTGCACTTTGGACCGCAGACGAGTTTGAGCATGAGGTTGAATTTCGTCAATCCCAATCCGAGAACGATCCAATTTCTCGAAACGTTGTACGTGAGTGGGCCTCAGCGGTCTATGAGGTTGAGGTTGATCGCCAGGGCCGGATGCCCATACCCGCAAACCTGCGTACTTTCGCTGGTCTTGACCAAGAGGTGTTGATCATCGGCATGATCAACCGTGTGGAGCTCTGGGCTCCATCTCGTTGGACCGAAAAGGACCTCGGCGGAGCGGCCTCGAGCGCGATTCCGAACGGGAACTGATCGTGCATGTCGCAGTCTCCCCAAATCTCACAGGACGCCGGCGGGTTCGAGCCACTCGCTGCGCGCGCACAACCAGCTCAACCAGCTGTTCTTACCCCTGGCTCATTCGCAATCCCTCGGTCGTCGTTCTGGGTGTCAAGACCACAACCCTCTCCGTCGATCTCCACCCGGCGTGCAGGAAGTCCCTCCTGCCAACGAAGGCTGGGGGATTGCGAATGAGCCAGGAGTATGTGCACGTCCCCGTCATGCTCGACGAGGTCCTCACTGCGATCGAACGAACACCACCACTTTCGATCTTCGATCTAACTCTTGGTGGTGCCGGACATGCATCTGCGATCCTCTCCGCAAACCCGGAGCGCAGACTCATTGGTCTTGATCAAGACGAAGTTGCCGTTGGCGTCGCTCGAGAGCGCCTCGCGCAGTTTGGTGATCGCGCTCACATCTACCACGCACGTTTTGATCAGATCCACGCGATCGCCGAAAAGGAGGGTGTCGCTGAGGGCGGTGTCGCTGCCGCACTGTTCGATCTCGGAGTGAGTTCCTATCAACTCGATACCCCGCATCGTGGATTTTCCTACCACAACGATGGTCCGCTCGATATGCGGATGAACTCCGCGACCGGTGTGACCGCGGCACAGTTCATCGATGCTGCAAGCGAGGAGGAGCTAAGTCAGCTGTTCTTTGTGCATGGCGAGACGCGTTTTGCGCGCAAGATCGCGAAGGCGTTGGTCGCCCAGCGTCCCTTTCAAACAACACAGCAGCTTGCTGACCTTGTCACCCAGGTCATTCCGATCCCCGCTCGACGTCGCGGACATCCAGCGCGCCGTGTCTTTCAGGCACTCCGGGTACAGGTGAATGCGGAGCTGGATATTCTCGGCCCGGCCCTTGACGCAGCGATCCGTCTGCTGGCACCAGGTGGACGGATTATCGTCATGTCGTACCACTCGGGTGAGGACAAGATCACCAAAGACCACCTTCTCTATGGCTCGACCGGCGGATGCGTCTGTCCGCCTGCGCTTCCCTGTGTCTGTGGCGCGATACCTACACTTCGCCTTCTCAATCGCGGCGCACGGATGGCGACCACGCAGGAGATCAGTCGCAACCCTCGTTCGGAGAGCGTGCGACTTCGTATCGCAGAGCGACTTTTGCCCTCTGAGGAGAGGGTGAGGGAGTGATGGCAGTTGGCGGGAGTGCTCGTCATGTCGCAAAGCGCGCTCCAAGTGAGCCGCTTCGCGTACAACCACCTCGCAAGAGCGGCGGGCTCAAGGTTGTCTCCGCTCGTCGCATCAAGGCTGCCACCCAGCGTCGTCGCGCTCGCGCACTACTGATCGCGGCCGGAACATTTGTTGTACTAGCGGTCTTTACCATTGGAATGGCACAGAACATGTTGGGAACCCAGCAGGTACGCCTCGACAATCTGCGTGATGAGCTCACCGCCGCAACACAGAAGAACCAGGATCTCCTCCTCAAACGAGCACAGTTAGAGGCGCCAGCTCGAATCTTGCAGCTCGCGGAGCATCGCCTCGGCATGGTGACTCCAAAAAGTGTCGTCTACCTGACCCCAGTTACCACTGGTCCAACCGTCGCCGATAGCGAGAGAGGTTCTTCGGTTGCCGCGCACTGATGGCCGTCGCTCTTCGCGACCCTCGCCGAGTAGACGAATACATCGCCGCTACCGCCTCGTCTCGCTCAGCTTCGTCATGTTCATGTCGCTGCTCGCCGTGCTTCTCGCTCGCGTGCAGATCATCAACGGTGCGAGCTATGCCTCGCAGGCCAAAAGCGAGCTGAACCAGCACGTCACGTTACAAAGCATCCGCGGCGCAATCTATGACCGCGATGGCGATCTTCTTGCAGTCTCGGTTCCTCGTTATGACGTCGTTGCCGATGACTTTTTGATTACCTCTCCGCTCGCAGTCGCGACACAGCTCAGCTCTGTGCTGCACATCCCGGCGTCCACGCTGTACCCGCAGCTCCGAGAGGAAAATGGCTACGTCATCATCGCGAAGCAGGTGAGTGCGACCCTCAACACGAAACTGTTGGACCTTGGAATCTCGGGGATATCAACGCAGGTCGATCCAATGCGGGTCTCACCTGGATCATCGATCTTTCAGCCGGTGCTCGGCGGAGTGAACGGGTCAGGTCAGGGCGATGCAGGCATTGAGTATGCCAATAACTCACAGCTTGGCGGTAAGACCGGAACCGAGATCATCCCTGAGTCACCCGATGGCCAGGCGTCACCGGGTGAGCCTGAGGTCATATCGAAGGCTGTTCCGGGTCAGAATCTTGTTCTCTCCCTCGATGAGCCGCTACAGGTCGAGGTGACCAAGGATGTGACCGCCGAGATGAATGCATCTCATGCGAACAGTGGAATCGCGGTCGTTGAGGATGTGCACAGTGGAGCGATCCTTGCAATGGTTGATCTGTGTCGCGTGCGAAACGGTGTGTGCGGTGCCTCCGGTCCGATTGAGCCTGCACCTTCGAACCTTGCGCTGACAAGCGTCTACCAACCTGGTTCAGTGATGAAGCTTGCGACCATCTCCTACGCAATGCATTACAACCTGATCTCGCCAACCACTCCCTTTGTTGTTCCGTACGAGCTCAGCATCGGTGGCTACACCTTTCAAGATGCTGACCCGCATCCAACGGAGACGCTCCGCGTGAAAGACATCCTTGCGCAGTCTTCAAACATTGGGACGATCAAGATCGAGCGACTGCTCGGCTCCGCGAGACTTTCGAACGCACTCTCGGCCTACGGATTCACCTCCGCGACTGGTCTTAACTGGCCGGGCGAATCGAACGGTCTCGTCACACCCGAGTCGACTTGGGAGGGAGCAACTGCTCCATCGGTCGCCATCGGAACGGGAATTGCGGTAACGCCGATGCAGGTGCTTGATGCCTACAACTCAGTGGCAAATGGTGGCGTGCTCAACCCACCGCATCTGATCAACGGGGTCATGGATGCTGCGGGGAGCGTCAAAACGATTGCGCCAGCCACCGGTCATGTCGCCATCGACCCCGTCACGGCGTCGGAGATGGTTCCCATGCTTGAAGGTGTGGTCCAGGATGGGACTGCAGTCTCTGCCTGTGTTCCGGGATACACCGTCGCTGGTAAAACCGGTACTGCACAGGTGCCAAGTCCAGATGGCAAGGGGTATATCCCTGGCGACTGGAACGCGACGTTCGTCGGCTTTGTGCCTGCCGAGGCTCCGAAGCTCTCCGCCATCGTTGTCTTGAACCATCCAACACCGATCTATGGAGGTGCAGTGTCGGCCCCGGTGTTCGCACAGGTGATGGGCTATGCACTTCGTCACTTTGACATCGCCCCACCGGTTCGCTCAAAGACCTCACAGATCCAATGTGCGGTCAAGGCGCAAAGTTGAGCCACCAGATGACGATCGAGCAGTCGCGTCTCATGCCTATCGCGATCATTATCGATCGGGTTGCACCGCTGTGTGTTCTCGGTGAGGTGACCGCGATCGCGATCTCCGATGTCGTCTTTGATCACCGAGAGGTGACCCCGGGAGCGATCTTTTGCTGTCTTGTCGGGGCCAATGTTGACGGGCATCAGTTTGCGGGCGAGGCGGCGCGGCGCGGCGCGGTTGCATTTATCTGTGAGCACTCATTGGGTGACGAGGTGGTGGGCGCGGTGCAACTTGTTGTGGCACCGGGAACCGCGCGCCAGGCGATGGCCCGTGCGGCCTGTGCATTTTTTGGCGATCCAGCGATGTCGATGAAAACCGTCGGCGTCACCGGGACCAACGGCAAGACCACTACGACCTATCTTCTTCGCGCGATCTTAGAGAACAACGGCTGGCACACCGGAGTGTTGGGTACCCTTGATGGCGCACGAACGACTCCCGAGTCGCCGACGCTCCAGCGCGCACTTGCTAATCAACGTGATGCTGGATGCGAGGCGATGGCACTCGAGGTAAGTTCGCACGCCCTGGTTCAACACCGACTTGATGGTGTGCACTTTGATGTCGCGGTCTTTACGAATCTCACGCAAGATCATCTCGATTTCCATCGGACGATGGAGGCGTACTTTCAGGCGAAGTCGTTGCTGTTCACACCAGAACTCGCAAGCGTTGGTGTCGTGAATGCTGATGATGACTACGGTCAGCGGATCTTGGAGCACAATCACATTCCCACCGTCGCTTTTTCTCTCTCACAGGCTGTCGATCTTGAGATTGGGGTTCGTCACAGCACCTTTTACTACGAGGGCGAACTGGTGATCCTCGGTCTTGGTGGTCGCTTTAATGTGATGAACGCCCTCGCAGCTGCTGGTGCAGCAAAGGCGCTGGGTGTTGAACCAAAGGTCATCGCTGATGGCCTGAGCAGTGCCAAGCCGGTACCGGGCCGCTTCGAGACCATCGAATCAGGTGGAGTGGTGGCCATTGTTGACTATGCACACACCCCTCATGGACTCGAAGAGGTCCTTCGAAGCGCGCGCCACGCACTCAGCTTCTCCGAGATCGACGATCCTTCAAGTAGTGATCCCGAAAAGCACGGCCGGATCTTCGTGGTCTTTGGTGCGGGGGGCGAACGCGACAGAGGCAAACGACCCATCATGGGAAGGATCGCTGCGAAGTTTGCCGACGCGATCGTTCTTAGCTCTGACAACCCCCGCAGTGAGGATCCCGCAGCGATCGTCGCAGAGATCCATGCGGGCATGCCTGCGACCGCACGGGTTGTCGTTGAGCTCGACCGTCGTCGGGCGATCTCGCTTGCACTTCGTCAAGCTCGGCCTGGAGATGTTGTGGTCGTTGCGGGTAAGGGTCACGAAGCAACCCAAGAGTTTGTCGATCACACCATTGAGTTCGACGACCGCGAGGTCATCCGCGAGGTGTTTGCCAAACTCAATACGCATCGCTCCGAGGACAAGGGGTCGACCGCATGATTGCAATTCTCACCGCGGGCGGTATTGCCTTGCTCGTCTCCGGCTTCGGCACGCCGATCCTCATGCGTTGGCTGACTACTCGTCGGATCGGGCAGCAGGTGCGCGCCGATGGACCGGCGATGCACGCGGCAAAGGCGGGTACACCAACGATGGGTGGCATCGCCATGGTGGCGGGGATCATCCTGGGTTACGTGCTTGGCCATCTCGGCACGAAGACTCCCTATTCGGCTGGCGGCGCACTGGTGATCTTTGCGGTCGTCGCGAGCGCGGGCGTAGGACTGCTCGACGATTGGATCAAGGTGCACCACCGCAGGAGCCTTGGACTCAACAAAAGGGCAAAGTTCACTCTGCAGATCCTTGTTGCGCTCATCTTTGCCTACTTGGCTGTTCATACGGCGCACGTTGACACGACACTCACTTTTACAAGGTTCAATACACCGGGTGTCGAGCTCGGCATCGGTGGTTGGATCGTCTGGGCGATTCTCTGCATCGTTGGTTCGTCAAACGCTGTCAACCTCACCGATGGTCTCGACGGCCTTGCCGCAGGAGCCACAGCGTTCTCTGCAAGTTGTCTCGGACTGATTGGCTACTGGGAGTATCGCCACGCGCTCTATCAGGTCGGCGATGCACTCGATCTCGCACTCGCGGCGATCACCATTGCAGGAGCCTGCGTTGGATTTCTCTGGTGGAATGCGGCACCGGCTCGCATCTTTATGGGTGACACCGGATCGCTGGCACTTGGCACGGGACTTGCGTGCATCGCTCTTGAACTCAACATCGCGCTCCTCCTTCCCATCATCGGTGGGCTGTTTGTGTTGGAGACGCTCTCGGTGATCTTGCAGGTGATCATGTTCCGAGGTTTTCATCGTCGGATCTTCCGGATGGCACCGATGCACCATCACTTCGAGCTTCTGGGTTGGCCCGAGACGACGGTGATTATCCGATTTTGGATCCTCGGTGCTCTTTGTAGTGCATTGGCGCTCGGCATCTTCTATGCAGACTTTCTCAGTCTGCCGAAGGTTTGAGTCTGGCGATGACCCAATCGAATCGTTGGCCATCCGGCAAGATCGCAGTCATCGGATTTGCCCGCACGGGTGAGGCGGTCGCTCGAATTGCACGCGATCGTGGCAACGAGATCGTCGTGATCGACGACCATCCAAGTGACAGGACACGAGCGCGTGCAAGCGAACTTTCTATCGATCTGGTCGTCGGACCATCGCCCGCCGAGCTGCATGAGTTGGTCAGGATGTGTAGCTATGTTGTCGTCAGTCCCGGCGTACCACCCAGCCATCCCATCTTTGCCATCGCCGCGAAGTCCCAGCTGATCTCGGAGATTGAGCTTGCCTATCTGGTGAGCACCGTTCCCATCGTGGCGATAACGGGGACAAATGGAAAGACGACGGTGACGACGCTGGTCGATGAGATCCTGACGATCTCTGGACTGCGCAGTACCGCAGCGGGAAATATCGGACCGACGTTGATCGACGCGGCCGTGCGTGACGATCTCGACTACATCGTCGCTGAGGTCTCCTCCTTCCAGCTCGCGCTAACGCACTCGTTTCGACCCAAAGTAGCGACCTGGCTGAACTTTGCTGAGGATCATCTTGACTGGCATCCGTCGATCGAGGACTATGCCTATTCGAAGTCGAAGATCTTCCACTCTCAAGGGCCCGAAGACGTCGCCATCTTGAACTTCGAAGACGACACGGTGATGAGCTATGCGACTGACAGTGTCGCTCGAGTGGTCACCTTCGGAGAGAGTGGCGCTGACTACTTCGTCTATGAGGGGCAGTTCTTCGGTCCCGATGGCGAGGAACTCGGTGCAGTGAACTCGCTCGCGCGGTCACTACCCCATGATGTCGAAAATGCACTTGCGGCACTGGCGACCGCACGTGAGGCTGGAGCATCGCCCGATGCCTGCCGAGCTGGCATTGCCCAAAGCAGGGTGCTTGCGCACCGAGTGGAATACGTCGCGAATATCGATGGGATTGATCTTTACGACGACTCAAAGGCGACTACCCCCTCGGCGGTCCTTGCCGCACTTCGAGGGTTTCCGTCAGTGGTTCTCATCGCCGGTGGGCGCAACAAAGGACTCGATCTGTCGGTGCTTCGATCCTTTGCTGACGAGAGTGCCGATCACCTCATCCGTGGCGTTGTTGGCATCGGTGAGGCAGGAGAAACGTTGGTCGATCTGTTTCATCCCGACTATCCAGTCATTGTTGCGCACACCATGGATGAGGCGGTCGAGATGGCTCTGTCGCTCGCTGTCTCTGGTGATGTCGTTCTGTTATCGCCGGGATGTGCCTCCTTTGACTGGTATGAGTCCTATGAACAGCGCGGTGAAGATTTTGTCCGATCGGTCGATGCGCGGATCAAACGCAGCGACCAACCATCTCGACGTGAGGGTGTGTAACGATGGCAACAGTTCCGGCAGAGTTTTCGAAGTTTTTACTTCCGCGGACGGCGACGACCGGTCGTGTCGCGGCACAGCACGCGGCACTTCTCCTGCAGATAGTGACAGCGCTCTTTGTGGGGAGTGCATTAGTCCTCATGTTGTCCGCGTCATCGGTGATCTCGACAGCGCAGTATGGATCGGGACTTGCACTCTTTGAGCGTCAGGTCTTTTGGACCGTTCTCGGTTCGGTCGGTTTCTTCTACTTCTCTCGAGTCGATCTCAATCGAGTACGCCGCTGTTCGATCGTCTTGATCGTCCTCGTCCTTGGCGCTCTCGTGTTTGTCCAGGTCGCTGGCAAGAGCGCGGGAGGTTCGAGCCGTTGGATCGGCGTGAGTTTTATCCGTTTCCAGCCAACGGAGTTCGCCAAGCTGGGTTTCGCGATCTTTGCTGCGGATTTCATCGCCTGTCGAGAGCGTTCACGTCATGTTCTTGCAAGCTTGGTGCTGCCTCTCGGTTCGGTGTTTGCCTTCATGGCGATCCTCGTCTTGGCGCAACCTGACCTCGGTTCGACGATCATGTTGGCATTGATCTTTTTCGTGCTCCTCTTTGGTGCAGGTATTGATGGGCGGATCTTCCTCTGGGTGTTCTCCAGCACCGTTTTCTTCAGTACGGTCTACGCACTCGCCGCGCCCTATCGTCGCCAGCGGCTGTTGAGCTTCCTCTCGCCCTTTCATCATGAGTCGACCTCGGGCTATCAGTTAGTGCAGTCGCTCCTTGCACTTGGCTCTGGTCATCTCACGGGGACGGGGTTCGGTTCCTCCTCGGCGACGTGGGGGTTTTTGCCGAATGCGCAGACGGACTTCATCTATGCAGTCATCGGGAATCAGTATGGCTATATCGGTGCCCTCTTGGTCATTGTTGGGTTTTTGGTTTTTGGCGCATGCGGAATGCGGATCGCTCGCAATGCCTCCGATCGATTCTCCTCGCTGTTGGTGCTCGCGATTACGACCTGGATTGTGGCCCAGGCGGTCATCAACATCGGCGGCGTCATCAGTGTGATGCCAGAAACCGGCATTCCTCTTCCGTTCTTGAGTTTCGGCGGGTCTTCACTGATTGCGGTTCTCGCAGGTGTTGGCCTCATCGTCAACGTTGCACGTCACAGCGCGACGAAGACGAAGCCCAATGAGCTTGCGCAGCGGACGATGACGGGAATCTTTGGCCGAGTCTTCCAACCGGCGCCACCACGAGCGAGATAATCGGTGGTGGCCAAAGGGCGAAGAGCACGGATAGTTATCACCGGAGGTGGGACGGCAGGTCACGTCTTTCCTGCCCTTGCGATCGCCCGAGCACTCGTCGATGATGGATACGAGACAAAGCAGATCTCCTTTGTCGGATCGCGTCGAGGCATGGAGGGTGAGCTCGTACGCAACGCGGGCTACAAGATCATCCTTCTCGGTGGTAGGGGTATTGTGCGGCGTCTTTCGTTCGCGAACCTGCCGGCGATCGCAGGAATTTTCAGTGCGGTGTTTCGATCATTGGCCCATCTCGTGCGCAGACGACCCCGCGTCGTCGTTAGCGTCGGTGGCTATGCCTCCGTTCCCTGTGTAATAGCAGCAGCGATTCTTCGCATCCCCGTCGTTGTGGTCAACGTCGACGCGGTGCCTGGCCTAGCGAACCGATTGAGCGCTCGGTTCGCAAAGCTCAGTGCCGTGGCCTTTGAAAACACGCCACTGCGACGCGCTGTTGTCACTGGTGCACCTGTGCGACCCGAGATCGAACGGGTATCGCGTTCAGTCGAAGGGCGACTCGCCGCCCGTGCACGCCTTGGTGTTCCCGCCGCGGTCTCGTTGGTCGTGGTCACTGGCGGTTCGCTTGGTGCGCGGCGGCTCAATGAGGCGACGGTCGATATGGCACTTCACTTTGCCGATCGAGAGGACCTCTTTATCTACCATCTCGTCGGTGAACGAAACCTCAAGGACGTGAGCGAACGGGTAGCGAGTGGTGCCGTTGGATCAAACTACCGCTTTGTCGCATTTAGTGATGAGATGCCAGCGTTGCTCAGCGCCGCCGACCTAGTTGTCTGTCGAGCTGGAGCGATGACCGTCGCTGAACTCACGGTGACGGGCACTCCATCGATTCTGATTCCTCTGCCTGGAGCACCCAATGACCACCAGACAAAGAACGCGCAGGAGCTCGTCCACGTCGGAGCTGCGGTGATGATGAAGGATGCAGTCGTAGACGGCGAGACTCTCGGCGTGATGGTCCTTGACCTGCTCGCGGACTATGACCAGCTGGCGACGATGGGGAGTGCCGCTCGACATCTTGGCAAGAGCGATTCTGCCCGGGTCATCGCGGGTTTAGTAGGTAACGTGGTGAACGAAGAACGACGAGGTTCTCGGTAACGAGTAGGGCTAGGGCATCTGATATGACGGGCGAGAAATTGGGCATCGATCTCAAGACGCCCCTCGCGATTCACCTCGTCGGTATTGGTGGTGCTGGAATGAGTGCTATCGCCGTGGTCCTTATGGCAATGGGTCACTCGGTGAGCGGCAGTGACCTCAAAGATTCCGCCACACTTGATCGACTCCGTGCCCTCAATGTTGTCATCGGCATCGGCCATCGAAGAGAACAGGTGCTCGGTGCTGATGTCGTTGGCATCTCGACGGCGATCCCTGAGAAAAATGTAGAGCTCATCGAAGCGGTCGCCCGCAATATCCCAGTACTGCGTCGGGCGCAGCTGCTCTCAGCGATCTGTGCAGAGCGGCGGACTCTTGCTGTCTCTGGCACCCACGGCAAAACGACAACCACCTCGATGCTGGCATTGATCCTCGTTGAGGCAGGACTTGATCCCTCCTTTCTCATCGGCGGTGAGGTGAATGAGATTGGCACGAATGCGATTTGGGGCAGTGGCGACTCGTTGGTCGTCGAGGCCGATGAGAGCGACGGCACGTTCTTACTGTTGCGCCCAGAGATCTCGGTGGTGACCAACGTTGAGCCCGACCACCTTGACCACTACGGATCGTTCGAACAGCTCTGTGATGCGTTTCGCACCTTCATGGCAAATGCGCGAAATGGCGCCGTTGTCTGCGCCGATGATCCCGTTGCACTCTCGCTCGCTCCAAACGATGCGACTACCTATGGATTTAATTCGGATGCGCAGCTGCAGATCTGTGATTTTGTTGGCGGACGGTCGCATATCTCCTTTCGTGTCGAACGCAGCGGCACCTCGCTCGGTCAGTTTGAGCTCCCTATTCCCGGCGAGCACAACGCGCGCAACGCAACTGCAGCGATCGCCGTCGCGTTCCGCCTCGGTATCCCTCTCGACCATGCGCAACGGGCGCTTGCACGTTTTACCGGTGTGGCTCGCCGCTTTGAGTTTCGCGGTGAGATCGGCGGGATCACCTTTGTCGACGACTACGCACACCTTCCTGGCGAGATCTCCGCGACCCTTCGTGCGGCACACCAGGGAGACTGGCAGCGGATAGTGGCGGTCTTCCAACCCCATCGCTACTCGCGGGTGCAAAATCTTGCTTGGTCGTTTAGCGACGCATTCGATGACGCTGATCTGGTGGTGTTGACCGACATCTATGGTGCCGGTGAGGCACCGATCCCCGGAGTAACCACGAAGCTCATCGCCGACGGAATTGCCGAGCGACATCCCGATAAAACGGTGATCTTTGTCCCGCAACATCGTGAACTGGTCGCTTTCCTTCACGAGGAGCTCGGTCGAGGCGACTGCTGTCTTACCCTTGGAGCAGGGGACCTCACTGCACTGCCCGATGAACTCCTCGCACTTGATTGGAACTTCCGTGAGTGATGACCGTGTCGCGGTCTGTCGTAACCTCCTCGGTGAGCTCGCGGCTATTCAATTTTCTCTTGGCCGAGAGACGACCTACCGGATTGGCGGCGAGACAGCACTCTTTATTGAGATCAACGATCACCCCTCACTTGAACGGGTGGCCGCGGCAGCAGTGACAAGTGGCATCGAGGTCCTTGTTCTTGGCAATGGCTCCAACCTTCTCATCGCCGATCGTGGTTTTGATGGCCTCGCCATCCGTCTGGGTGGTCAGTTCGCTGAGCTTCAGATCGATTCAGAAAGCGGCAGCATCACCGCTGGAGCAGCCTGTTCCTATCCGGTGCTCGCACGTCAAAGTGTCGCGTCCGGACTCAGCGGTCTCGAGTGGGCCGTTGGAATACCCGGAACAGTCGGTGGAGCGGTAACGATGAACGCGGGTGGGCATGGATCGATGACGGAGATGAACCTTGTTGACGCGACCGTTCTCGATTTTTCGACCGGGACCCAAAGCCGACTACGCACGAGCGAGCTTGGCTGCTCCTACCGTCACAGCAACATTGAATCGCATCAACTGGTCGTCGGTGCGACATTTCAGGCAGTTCGGTCGATCGATCGGTCGGCCTCACAGGCAGAGCTCGATGAGATCGTCCGTTGGCGACGCAACCATCAGCCGGGTGGACGCAACTGTGGATCGGTCTTCACCAATCCTCCCCAAGACTCAGCGGGTCGTCTCATCGAGTCGGTGGGACTGAAGGGCCATCGCCTTGGTAGCGCTCAGGTCTCGACCAAACATGCAAACTTCATTCAGGCTGATGCCGATGGTCGCGCTGATGACGTACGTGAGCTGATCGATGAGATCGCGCTGCGAGTTTTTGAGATGACCGGAGTTGCGCTCGAAACTGAGCTGCGCATGGTGGGATTCGATCAGTAGTGGCTGATGGTCGCAGACCACCTGCGAAACGCACGCCAGCGAGGGGGCGACCACCCGCTCGAAAGGTAGGAGCCTCGTCATCAGGGCGAACCTCGCCAAAGAGCAAACGGTCGACGACCTCTCGTGCTCGTCCGGCGGGCGAGCACGCAAAGCCGCGGGTGAACACACGGATCGCACGTCGTAATCACGATGTCGCTCGCGAGGCCGGTCGCCGCCGGCTTTGGATCGTTACCTCGCTTCTCGCGGTGCCAGCGCTCATCGTCTCGGTGTTTTTGATCCTGCACTCATCGCTTTTTTCGATATCCGGGGTCACCGTTCATGGCGCTAAGGAGACCCAACAGGCGGCGGTGATCTCCGCTGCCGGCCTGTCTCACCATCCACCGTTGATCGACGTCAACCCCGTTGCCGTGGCTCTCAAGGTCGAAGGTCTTCCCTGGATTGAGACGGCGACCGTGGTGCGGCACTGGCCAAAACGGGTCACCATTACGGTGACCGAGCGAACCCCGATCGCACAGGCTCTTATCACCAAAAGTCGGTGGGAGCTCTTTGACACCCAAGGTCGGGCTCTTGGCGATCGTAGCCATCCAACCCCAGGGCTGATCGATATTGCAAGGGTTTTGTCAATGCCGTCACCGGGAGTAACGGCAGGCGGTGACCTCGAGGCGGAGGTTGCGCTCTGTGACGCGCTACCCGTCTCGATGATCCCCTCAGTCACCCAGATTGGGGTGACCAAGCACGATGGACTTGTTCTTGACATCGCTGCAAAGACCACCGTGATCTTTGGTACCCGTGAGCAACTTCGCGACAAAGTGGTTGCGCTCGCAACTCTTCTTGCAAATCACGTAGGGCTCACCGGTGTCGCTACGGTTGATCTGCGGGTTCCCTCATCGCCCATTCTCAGTTCCTAGGGGGTTCGAGATGCGCCCCGATTCGGCTGAGGAGCGCCAATTGGACATGGATTAACCGTTGTGGCACCAGTAAGGTCTCGGTAGAGCTGAAAAGTCGTTCCCTTTTGAGGCTCTAGAGTGTGTGAGCACTGAGTGACCTCGGCGCGTAGGTCTGCTGGACGACACGTGGCCAAACAGGGAGAGTACGAGAACATGACGAACGCTTCAAACAGCTTCATTGCAGTCATCAAGGTTGTCGGGGTCGGAGGAGCTGGCGTCAACGCGGTGAACCGCATGATCGATGCAGGACTACGTGGCGTCGAATTCATCGCAGTGAACACCGATGCGCAGGCACTCATGATGAGTGATGCAGACATCAAACTTGCGATCGGCTCTCAGACCACTCGGGGACTTGGCGCAGGAAGCGATCCTGAGGTTGGTCGGATGTCGGCGGAGGAGCATCGCGAAGAGATCGAGGAGGTGCTGAAGGGCGCCGACATGGTGTTCGTCACCGCCGGTAAAGGTGGAGGTACCGGGACAGGTGCTGCACCCGTTATCGCTGAGATCGCAAAGAACAATGGCGCACTGACCATCGGTGTCGTTACTCGACCCTTCCCCTTCGAGGGCAAGCGTCGGACCGTGCAGGCAGATGCGGGGATCCAAAAGCTCAAGGAGAAGGTCGATACGCTGATCGTCATTCCAAATGAGCGCCTCCTTACCCTTGCGGACGCAAATACCTCGATGGTTGACGCCTTCAAGATGGCGGACGATGTGCTGCTCCATGGTGTGCAGGGAATCACCGACCTCATTAATCTTCCC
>CAIVND010000180.1 GCA_903907185.1 uncultured Acidimicrobiaceae bacterium | reverse complement strand
CGGTGCCGTATCCCCGGTTGCACAAGCAATAAACAAAGGTGTCGCGGAACATTTGCCCCCCGTGCGTCGATCCGAGCCACAAGCTCCTGCCCGGTGAAGCAACCCTTTGTGAAACTGACACACCGTGACGTCAGCGGAGTCTCCTGAACGATCGTCTTTTCGTCAAGGTCGAGACCCATCTTTGGCAGGCCCGCTCGAATTCGTGCAACCTCCAACGCTTTGGGGTCCCCCATGGGTAATTGATCGGTCCTCAACTGGGGTACATCAACAACATCGACCCCCACCAAACCAGGCCAGTCAACAGGAAATTTGCAGATGATCTCTTGGAGAGAATCCGCTAACTCGACTGAACGCGGACCTCGGACTGCTAGAAATTCGTGCGATTGAAGATGTAACTCAACCTTCACTCTGAGCTTGAACCGCCGAAGGCGATCCAGTAGTAATTCACCAAACCCAGCAGCTACATCGAGGACAAATGTCTCTTCCTCGACGCAGCAGACACGAACATAGGCTTCAAGCTTGCCCTGCGGAGAGAGAACAAGCGATTCACAGCTATCTCCCAAAGAAAGCATCGAGAGGTCCTGGGAGAGCTGTCCCTGCAAGAACGAACGTGCGTCTAAACCACTCGCGGTGACGAGGTCATGCGATTCAATAAAAGCGACTACTCCCCGTTCAATCTGCTCAAGAGTTTCGTCAAAGGAAAGTGTCACGAGGTGATCTCAGAGCGCTCTTCCGCGATCCGTCGTGCACCAGCAACGGCCGAGAGAATTGCCTGGGCCTTTGCTGAACACTCCGCATCTTCCGCCGCGGGGTCACTGTCGGCAACGATTCCTGCACCTGCTTGAACCGAAGCATGTCCATCGGGTCCAATCACAAGTGTACGGATTGCAATTGCCGTATCAAGATTTCCAGAGAAGTCAAAATATCCGACAATCCCTGCGTACGGCCCTCGTTTAGTCATCTCAAGCTCGTCAATAATTGTCATCGCCCGAACCTTCGGTGCTCCCGATACCGTTCCTGCGGGAAGAGTGGCTCGAAGAACGTCGATTGGACCCTTTCCATCGAGGAGTTCGCCGGAAACCTGCGAGGTGAGGTGCATGACATGGCTATAGAGCTCCAGAGTCATCAGTTCATCGACGCGTTCAGTTCCAAACTTTACGACCCGACCAACATCATTTCGTCCGAGATCGACGAGCATGATGTGCTCTGCAATCTCCTTTGGGTGTTCGACGAGCTCCGCTGCAAGAAGGCGATCCTCCTCCTCAGTCACGCCCCGCCGCCGCGTTCCAGCGATCGGTCGAGAGATAACTCGACCGCCTTGAAGTTGGACGAGCGGTTCGGGCGAAGCTCCAACAACACAGACTCCACCCTGTCGGAGAAAAAACATGTAGGGGCTTGGATTCACCTGACGCAGTACTCGATAGACCTCAAACGGGTCCACATCAAGGTCGAGATCGAAACGCTGAGAGAGAACGATCTGAAAGGCATCCCCCGACAGGATGTACTCCTTGGCGGCTTCGACTGCCTGCTGATAGGTCTGCGAAGAGACCACCCGTCGTACAGCATCAGGATCGAGTTTCGCCGTCCGATCTGGTGGTGTTGAGAGCGTCTCGGCGATAGGTTGCTCGAGATCTCGGCGCAGCCGAGCGATCGATAGCCGAGCCCGCTGGTAGGAGGCACCAAGCAATTCTTGATCGCGTTGCCCAGCGCCCTCCTTCTCTCCTAAGACCACATTGTCCACCAGGACGACCCGACTCTTGAGATGGTCAAACGCCACAATCTCGCCAATCACAGAACATATTGCGTCAGGTAGACCAAGATCGTCGCGGGGTGGCTCTCCCAGCCGTTCGATCTCACGAACCACGTCGTAGCCGAGATATCCGACGATGCCGCCATGAAATGGGGGAAGTTCGAGCAGTTCGGGCGATCGATAGATCGACAACAGAGATTCGAGGGCATTCAGTACGCCACCCTCGACAGGTACCTCTGGAGGAAGATCGCCAGCGAGCGTTTCGATCTTGCCACCGCGCAACTGAAACGTCGACACTGGGTTGCGACCAATAAATGAGTAGCGGCTGAACTGCTCTGCATGCTCAACTGACTCAAGGAGGAAGCCGTCGCCGTCACCAACGATCGACCGAAATGCGCCGATTGGTGTCAGCGAGTCTGCGAGAAGCTCTTCGTAAACGGGTACGACGGTGTAGTCCTCGGCAAGTTGTTGAAAACGTTCGGCATCGGGGAGGATCAAGGACTACTCCTGCCCGAATTTACGGTAGAAACATGAATGATTACCGGTGTGACAGGCTCCCTGTCCTTCTTGATCGATGATGATCAAGAGTGCATCGCCATCGCAGTCATAGGAGATCTCATGAACGTATTGACGCTCGCCCGAAGTCTCTCCCTTTAGCCAATACTCCTTGCGCGACCGCGAGTAAAACCAAGTCCGACCACTTTCGCAAGTTCGCCGTAGAGCCTCTTCGTCCATGTAGGCAACCATGAGCACTTCTAGAGTTGAAGCCTCTTGCACAATGGCAACGACCAGGCCGTCAGCTCCGTATTTCACCGAGTCAAGCTGTTCTTTCGTCGCCATGACTGGAACACCCGGGCGAACATCGGCACCATTTGAGGCTTCCTCTAGTTCGGCAGTTGGTTCAGTCATAGGTAGAGCCCAGTACCGGTGTCGAGACGCGAGGAGGCCATTGCATGTAAGTCCCGCTCGCGCACGATGAGATACTGCTCGCCATGCACCTCTACCTCAAAGCACTCCTGAGGATCAAAGAGAACAGTGTCACTTGGTTTGACGGTTCTCACCTGGGGTCCAACAGCGGCGACCTCGGACCAACTCAGTCGCTTTGCCATCTCTGCAGTGGCAGGAATCAAGATTCCTGACCGAGATCGCCGTTCGCCCTCACTCTGGGGGAGGTGCACCAACACACGGTCGTTCAACATTGTGACGGGTTGCCGGTCCTGTTCAAGAACAGCCTTCGGGGAATCGACGACTTTCAGACTCTCGTTTGTCATCTGTTCAACGCTACTTCCTTGCTGGGATCTTCGTCTCTCGCCTCAGCGAACATAGGGGCGTACGATGACCCCGGCAGCAGTGAGTGCCTCTTTCGCTTCAGCGATGGTATAGGACCCAAAGTGAAAGATGGAGGCGGCTAGCAGAGCGTCCGCACCAGCTTCAGCACCCTCAACTAGGTGCTCAAGTGCTCCGACGCCACCTGAGGCGACGATGGGTATCGAGGTCGCGTCATGGACCAAGCGCAAGAGCGGAAGGTCATAGCCAAGTTCCGTGCCATCGCGATCCATGGAGGTGAGCAGAATCTCACCTGCACCTCGCTCCTGCACCTCCCTTGACCATGTGATCACGTCAACTCCAGTAGCTCGACGGCCACCGTGGGTGAAAACCTCCCAGTGGTCATCACCACCTTTACGCCGAGCATCGATTGCGACCACGACACACTGTGCTCCGAACGTTTCAGCGATCTCACTTATAAGCTCGGGCCGAGACAACGCTGCGGAGTTAATTGCTACCTTGTCAGCTCCAGCTCGAAGCAGCTCACGAGCATCATTAGCGCTTCGCACCCCACCCCCAACAGTTAGAGGAATGAAGACCTCATCGGCTGTTCGGGCAACGACATCGATCATGGTCTTGCGATCGTCAGAGGAGGCAGTGATGTCGAGAAAGACAAGTTCGTCTGCACCCTCTAGGTCATAGCGCTTACCTAATTCAACCGGATCTCCAGCATCGACAAGGCCAACAAAGTTCACTCCCTTGACGACGCGACCGTTATCAACATCGAGACAGGGAACAATCCTTACTGTTCGCATGCCACCACGGCCTCAGCCACCGTAAAAGCGCCGGAAAGCAGTGCTCGTCCGATAATTGCTCCGACGAGTGAGTGACCACCGACATCGAGCTGAGCGAGTTGGACGAGATCATCGACTGTTCCTACGCCTCCCGAGGCGATCACTGGAAGGTGTGTTCTATTTAAGATGTCACGATACCCCTCAAGGTCTGGACCGAGGAGTGTCCCATCGCGTGAGATATCGGTGACCACTACACCCGCAAACGGAGCATCCTCAAGGGTTTGGAGAAGTGCGAATAGCTCGACTCCGCCGGATCTCTCCCAACCGCGAACTGCGACATATCGATACGCAACTTCGTTGATGATCTCTGTTCGATGATCAAGACCCAGCACAATCTGATCGGGAAACTCTTCAGCAAGATCTAAGGCGATGCCAGATTGCTCCACAGCGAGAGTTCCAATTACGACTCTTGCGATACCGCCGCTGAGAAGATCGAGTGCACGTTCACGATCTCGTACACCACCTCCAACCTGCACCGGCACACCGACTCGATCAGCGATCTTCCGGATGATTGCGTCATTCGTTGCGTCACCACTTCGCGCCGCGTCCAAATCAACGATATGCAACATGGATGCACCCTGGTCGACGAACGCTATGGCCTGTTCGAATGGATCTCCGTAGATGGTTTCTTGTGCGAAGTCGCCCTGGAGCAGACGAACACATCGTCCATCTCGGATATCAATCGCTGGCAACGGATACATAGACTCTCTAACTCCCTTGCAATGAGGTATCGGTCCTGTCGCACTGCGATACGAACCGATCGAGAAGGGCAAGCCCATTGCGACCTGACTTCTCAGGATG
Organism: uncultured Acidimicrobiaceae bacterium; assembly: GCA_903907185.1. Taxonomy (GTDB): domain Bacteria; phylum Actinomycetota; class Acidimicrobiia; order Acidimicrobiales; family Bog-793; genus CAIVND01. The sequence continues at coordinate 7,562 of CAIVND010000180.1, read as the reverse complement.
AAACTGCACACCCCAGGTATTGCCCTCTTCAAGCGCTACCGCCAAAGTCGCTCCATATTCTGTCGTACCAACGATGTGCGGCATTTCCTGTTCGTTCGGCACGGGGACGAAACTGTGCACGAAATACATCCATTGCTCCCCCATCGACGTTGGAAGCATCGCTGAAGTTGTCGAGGTGAAGTCCACAACATTCCACTGGATCTGGGGAAGTCGAACCGTACCCGGTATCTTCTTTACTGAGCCTCCAAAGATTCCAAGACCTTGCTCCCCAGGACTCTCCTCAGAATCGTCAAACAACATCTGGAATCCAACGCAGACCCCTAAAAAGGGAACTTGCTGTTCGTGCGCTTGACGGGCGACTTCATCGAGATGACTCGCCCGAAGTGCACGGACACATGCACCAAATGAACCCACCCCCGGAAGCACGACACCTGTTGCCCCAACTGCATCTTTGGGGTCACTGACCATTCTGACCTCGGCACCGAGGTGTTCAAGTGCCTTCTCTGCTGATCGCAAATTCCCAATGCCGTAATCAAGTACCGCAATCATCAGGCTTAGAGCACACCCTTTGTGCTCGGTATCTGGTCGCCTTCAATACGGATCACCTCGCGGAGCACTCGCGCAAATGCCTTGAATGTGGCTTCAATAATGTGGTGAGAATTTTTTCCGTAACGAAGCGTGATGTGAGCAGTCATGCCTGCGGCCATAGCAAATGCTCTAAAAAACTCCTCTGCGAGCTGTGGATCAAATCCTGGCTCTCCTAGCTTGGGTGCATCAGGTGCAAAGGGACCGTCATAGTGAATGAAAGGACGGCCAGAGAGATCGATCGAGACTTCCACCAATGACTCATCGAGAGGTAGCGAAAGTGAGGCGAACCGTCGAACGCCAGTCTTATCCCCGAGCGCACAGGCGAGTGTCTGTCCGATGACGATCCCCGTATCTTCAACTGTGTGGTGAGCATCAACCTGTAGATCTCCGCTTGCCTGTACCGCTAGGTCGATTCCAGCGTGCTTTCCCAGTTGGGTGAGCATGTGATCGAAAAAGGGAAGACCAGTCACAACATCGGTCACTCCTGAACCTGCGAGGTCCATGACGACATTGATATCGCTCTCATTCGTAACACGGTGCAGTTTTGCAGCGCGTTTACCTTCGATTTTCACAGGTCCAGCATTAGGATCAGTCATTTTCTTAGTCTCGCACGACTTCGTGAATCTGAAGCGGTCAGGCAAGAACGTCACGAAGGGCCTGGAGGAAGAGGTCATTTTCCTCGCTGGTACCTATCGTTACTCGGAGGAAACCAGCAAGTCTCGGGAGGCTGGAGATATCTCGAACGAGAACGGAGCGGTCGACGAGAGACTGCCACGCGCCCTTCGCATCGCCACCGTTGAGCTGGAAGAGAATGAAGTTTGCATCAGAGGGGATAACCCGAAGAGGAAGTTTCTTGAGTTCACCTACAAGACGGACACGTTCTGCCACGATCCGCTCAACTCGATCGTTCATCTCTGACTCGAACTCCAGGGCGAGCTCTCCCGCAACCTGCTTGATCGCATCGAGGTGGTAGGGAAGAGTTACCCGCCAAAGCGCGTCGATGATCTCCGAGTCAGCAATGACATAACCAAGACGGAGCGCCGCCAGGGACCAGGTCTTTGAGAAAGTTCGCACTACTAAAAGGTTCCGGTGTGCTGCCAGCAGGTCGATGGCCGACCGTGGGGCAAATTGGCCGTACGCTTCGTCAACGATGACGAGGCCAGATGATCGTTCCAAGACGCCCGTGATGGTTTCGAAAGGTTCAAGACGACCGGTCGGATTGTTCGGCGAGCAGAGAAAGGTAACGGCTGGACGGGAGCCTGATTGGACTTCACACTCGTGGACGACGCGGTCAAACTCTGTAAGTTCGATCAAGAAGTCGCTGTTGCGAACTCCCGAAACGACGCTCGTCCCTGTCACCTGCGCAATGTGGGAGTGAAGCGCATAGGTCGGCTCGAAAACAGCTGCGAAGCGACCATCTCCCCCATAGGCAAGCAGGATGGATTGAAGGATCTCATTGGATCCATTTGCGCAGTACACCTGGTTGAGCGCGACCCCATGGTGTTTTGCAATGGCTTGGCGAAGCTGGTTTGCCTCGCGTTCAGGGTACCGATTGAAATCGATCTCCGTAAGACGCTCCTGAAGCCGGGATAGGAAATCTGGAGGCGGCGGCTCGGGTGCCTCGTTTGTATTGAGACGGACATCGACTTCGATTTGGGGTGAGTAGTAACCAGCCATCAGAGCAACATCAGCTCTTGGACCGATAATTGGCTCGATTTCTATTCTTTGCTCCATGTCGGCTCCCCAATGCGCATACGTACCGATTCAGCGTGTGCAGCGAGTCCCTCTGCGCTCGCAATTGCAGCAACGTGAGGCGCAACTCGACTAATTCCTTGATCGGTCACCCGAACAGCATGCACTCTTCGGGTGAAGTCTTCAACGCCAAGGACGCTTGCAAATCGTGCTGTAGCAAAAGTTGGAAGTACGTGACTTGGACCTGCGATGTAGTCACCGACACTCGCCGAGGAAAGTTGACCAAGAAATACTGCCCCCGCGTGACGCACGAGGCCAAGAAGCTCATCTGCACTGTCGGTCAGGATCTCAAGGTGTTCAGGGGCGATCGCGTTCGACACCTCCATTGCCCGTTCTGGCGAGTCGACAAGCACGACATAGCCGCCACCGTTCAGAGTGGATTCGGTCTCAGCTCTCCTTGGTGATCTCGCTACAAGTCGATCAATTGTTGCGATCACCTCGGTTGCCACACGTTCTGACCACGTGACCAACCAAGCAAGGCCGTCTGGACCATGCTCTGCCTGGACAATGACGTCGATTGCGGCCCAATCGATTGGCGTTGTTTCATCCGCAATTACGACCACCTCAGATGGCCCCGCAAAGGCAGCTGGGACTCCGACAACTCCCCGCACTTCGCGTTGAGCGATTGAAACCCACTTTGATCCCGGACCTACGATGACATCAACTTTTTCGATCGACTCGGTTCCATAAGCCATCGCAGCAATAGCTTGCGCACCTCCGACTCGGTAGACCTCATCGACTCCGGCAATGCTCGCTGCGGCAAGTATCTCGACTGGAAGCGAGCCATCAGAGCTTGGAGGTATACACGCAGCGATCGCGCCGACACCCGCTACACGAGCTGGGACCGCTGTCATGATCACTGAGGAGGGATATTTTGCCCGACCTCCCGGTGCATAAACGCCCGCTCGATCTACCGGTAGCAGGAGGTGTTGGACCTCTATCCCCTCTCGTACATAGAGTCCAACCTGATCAGCCTGGTGACGATAGAACGCATCAACCGCATCTCTGGCTTCCGTGAGACCCGCCAAAAGGTCTTTGGAGAGCTTCCCTGGGGCGCTATCGATCTCATGCTGATCGACACGTAGTTCATCAATTTGCACACCGTCGAAACGCCTCGAAAACTCACGAACCGCGCTGTCGCCTCGGCTACGTACCTCTGCCAAAATCTTGCGCACATCAGCGACCGGGCCCTCTGCGCCAAGATCAGGACGCGGTAAATCAAGTGGGTCGCCGGGACGGGTGTTTCTCAGATCAAGTAATTGCACCATGGTCGTGCCAGCGTAGCGAATCTGCTCTCCATGCTCGGTAAGGTAAGGACATGGCTCTTGATACTTCGGAACTCTCTTCGCTGGCGGACATGCTCGAACAGCTCACCAATCGATTTACCTCAATGGCGGAGGAGTCTCACCGTCAAAAGGATGACGGAGTTGCGAAGGAGCTTTTTGCAGTTGAGCGGGCCCTTTTTGGAGCTCACAGAAGAACAATCCGCCTTCTCAACTCGCGTCGTTAGGGGATCTCTTTTTTGTAGCGATTGACGACCCGCGCCTCGAGTTTTCGGGAGAACTTGGGCAGATATCGGCAAGTTCGCACCGTTCGCAGCGGGGGCTTCTCGAATGACAAACCTCCCTGCCGTGGAGAATAAGGCGCAAACTGAGACCTCCCCAAAGCTCTTGCGGTAGTAATCGACCTAGAGCATGTTCGACCTTGACTGGATCTTCCTCTGATGTGAGCCCAAGGCGGCGTGCCAATCGCCCGACATGCGTGTCCACGGGGAGACCCGGAAGACCGAACGCAACTGACCGAATCACGTTTCCCGTCTTTCGACCAACCCCCGGGAGCGTGACCAAGTCCTCGAGATCCTGAGGCACCTCGCCCTCGAACCGACTAAGAAGTCCCTTTGACATGCCAAGAAGACTCTTCGTCTTCGCATGATAGAAACCGGTCGATCGAATGACTGATTCGACCTCCTCGGGGTTTGCCTCAGCTAGCCGAAGTGGGGTCGGAAAGCGACGAATCATCTCGGGCATCACGATATTGACGCGGACGTCAGTGCACTGGGCCGAAAGGATGGTTGCCACAAGAAGCTGAAATGGACTGTCATAGCGAAGAGCACAGAGTTCTTTTGCACTACCTGGAAATGTCCGGGTCAATCGCTCGTTGATCATTCCCGCCCGAGTCTTTAACGAACGAGGAACCGGCATTGACCAAGATTAACGACTACTGCTTCCCCGTTTGGTTCAATTGGCCGATACCCTCGTATGGTGCATTTAGTTGAGGTAAAGCGTCGAATGGGTGAAGAGGACATCGCTGCTGTGTCGCGCCTATTACGGGCGGCAGAGCGAGTCGACGATCATGCTCCGCTTGGAGAACACAAGTGGCTCGACCTCGTACAGGGCGGACGTGCTGGATTTGCCGGGTTTGTCGCTCGTGAGGCAGGTCACGAACGAGTTGTCGGCTATGCACAGCTCGCAAAGGGAACGAAGAGTTGGTCGATCGAATATGTAATCCATCCCAGCATCCGGCACTCTGACAACGGCGTTGCTATAGCCCTTTTGCAACAGGCGCTCGACGAGGTGGCAGTCGACGGCGGAGGCCCTGTCCATCTGTGGGTGCCGAAGCCCACCGCACGTCATAACGAGGTTGCAGCGACCCTTGGATTTGATCGGGGCCGTGAGCTTTATCAGATGACGAGATCGCTGCCCCTGCCAGAGCAAGATTCGATCGTCGCAATTGATACGCGATCGTTTGAACCAGGACGCGATGAGACAGAGTGGTTGGCACTCAATCGAGTGGCCTTCTCTGAACATCCTGAACAGGGAGCGTGGGATATCACGACTCTGCTCGATCGAGAGGCGCAACCTTGGTTCGATCCCGAAGGCTTTCTTCTTCACGAAGGCGATAACGGAATCGATGGGTTTTGCTGGACCAAGATCCATGATGATGGTGACGATCTCATAGGTGAGATCTACGTCATAGGCATATCACCGGAGGCACGACGAACTGGTCTTGGAAAGTCCTTGCTCATACGCGGGCTTAACTATCTTGCTCATCGAGACATTCACGTTGCAATGCTCTACGTCGACGCGGACAACACCGCCGCTGTGGCTCTCTATCTATCACTTGGTTTCGTTATCGACCACATCGATCTTGCCTACGTGATCACTGTGGAGTCGGCCCAATCATGAGTCGATACGATCTCGAAGATAGTGATCTCGCTGAATTGCTCGTAGGTGAACCTTCTTATCGTCTCAAGCAACTTCATGATGGTCTTTATCAAAAGTTCAGTGAGGTGGATGAACTTTCCGTGTTTCCTCGCGCACTTCGCGAACGGCTTTCTTTGCGTACAGAGCTCGACTCAGCCCTAGAGATCGTGACTGAGCTTTCCGCAGACGATGGGAAGACGGTGAAATGGCTTTTCCGCCTGCACGATTCCTCCGAGATTGAAACCGTGTTGATGCACTATCGGGACTACTCGACTGTTTGCATCTCCTCGCAGGCTGGTTGTGCCATGGCATGCACGTTCTGCGCAACGGGACACGGCGGTTATACGAGGCAATTGACAACTGGTGAGATCGTCGAGCAGGTTGTCTTTGCCGCGCGTCGATCACGTGAATCTGGACGTCGGCTCGACCACGTGGTGTTTATGGGAATGGGCGAACCATTTGCCAACTTCGATCGTGTTTGGCGCGCCGTAGAGAGAATTGTCAATGATCTCGGACTTGCTTCTCGACACGTCACGTTGTCGACGGTGGGCCTTGTTCCCCAAATCTTGCTGCTAGCGGACAAACCTTTCCAGGTGAACCTTGCTGTCTCGCTTCATGCAGCAAACAATGAACTTCGCACAAGTTTGGTACCGATCAATCGTCGTTATCCGCTTGAAGTTCTTGTACCAGCACTCGAGCACTATTTCGCAAGGACACACCGTCGAATCTCCTTTGAGTGGGCCCTCATTGCGGGTGTCAACGATTCAAGCCCGGACGCAATCGAACTCGCTTCGATCGCTCGCCAGTTACGTGCCCATGTAAATCTCATTCCTCTTAACCCAATTCAAACAGATGCTCCATTTTCGATGGAGGGCTCTTCACCTGAGAGAGTCGAAGAGTTTGCAGACGAGCTCCGAGAATTGGGGGTGAACACAACGGTCCGTCGTACAAGGGGACGCTCCATAGATGCTGCTTGTGGTCAACTTGCCGCTCGAACCCCAATCCAGATCGGCCGTCGTGCGCCAAAAGGGTCCAAGTAGATCGCTTACGATTCGCAGCGGCTAGCGCCTAATCGACTTCCTCATCACCTCGGTGAGGACTCAACGGTAAAGCAGATCCGATGAAATTGTTGTCGATAGCCGTCTAGTCCAGCTATCGACAACAATGGATCTATTGGAGAGGGAGGAAAGCGATGGCAGCACTTGATATTCCAGAGGGCGTTTCGATCAAAGCTCCAGCTCTTGATCGTGGCGAGGAAGTACTTTCGAACGAGACGCTCACCTTTCTTCGCGATCTTCATCGTGAGTTCAACTCTGCCCGTTCTGTCGCGCTTGAGATACGCGAGATCCGTCAGGATGAAATCAATAGCGGCGCACTGATCGACTTTCTTGAAGAGACCTCCGAGATAAGAGAGGCCGACTGGAAGGTCGCTCCTCCCCCACCTGGCCTTGAAGACCGGCGGTGTGAGATCACCGGGCCAACGGATCGTCGGATGACAATCAATGCTCTTAACTCCGGCGCTCGCGTATGGATGGCGGATTTCGAGGATTCAAATACGCCAACCTGGCAGAACCTCGTTGGTGGACAGCTCAATCTTGCAGACGCAATCGATCGCACGATCGATTTCGTGTCACCGGACGGACGTGAGTATCACCTGAAGGACCAGATCGCAACGATTGTTGTTCGTCCCCGCGGATGGCACCTCGATGAAAAACACCTGCTCGTTGATGGCGAGGCGATCTCTGGCTCGTTGTTCGATTTCGGGTGCTATCTGATGACATGCATCTCTCCCAACCGCATCAACTTACAGCGACCGTACTTTTACCTTCCAAAGACAGAGAGCCACATTGAGGCGCACCTTTGGAACGATATCTTTAGCTTTGCAGAAGATCGATTCCATCTTGAACGTGGAACCATACGGGCTACTGTCCTCATTGAGACGATCCTTGCTGCCTTTGAGATGGACGAGATTCTCTATGAGCTCCGAGAGCACGCCGCTGGTCTCAACGCCGGCCGATG
>CAIVND010000179.1 GCA_903907185.1 uncultured Acidimicrobiaceae bacterium | reverse complement strand
TGTTGCGCGATCGCTTCGAGCAGTTCAATCTCGCCCGAGTCAAGACTCGCCTCATCGGGATCGTCAACGATCGGTGTGAGCGTTCCATCAAAATCTAAGAGGAGCGCCGCGTGTTCTCGGTGCGTCACCAGTAGCTCGACGAGCTGATCGCTTGTAGTCATGGATTCGAGCTGGCCACCTTTAGTTCACTGCATGGATGAGCATGTTCAGTGCTCCGGCTGACCAGTGAGGTCAAACAACCGGCGCGAATGCCTCGACTCCGGCCAGCTTGCGCACCACGTAGTGCAAGATCCCTCCATTGATGAAGTAGTCCGCCTCCGTTGGCGTGTCGATGCGCAGCAGTGCCTCAAAGGTCTTGTCGCCTGCGATGACCTTGACACGTTTGCCGATCAACCCAGCCGGAGCAGATCCCGCAATCCCCGTGATCTCAATCTCCTCGGTTCCGTCGAGACCGAGCGACTCGGCTGAGTCCCCGTCGAGGAACTGCAGCGGAGCGACACCCATACCGATCAAGTTGGATCGGTGGATTCTCTCGAAGCTCTGAGCGATCACCGCACGGATGCCGAGCAGCATTGGGCCCTTTGCCGCCCAGTCACGCGAAGACCCTGAACCGTACTCCTTACCGGCAAGGATCACGAGTGGTGTGCCATCTGCCTTGTATCGCTCGGCAACGTCAAACATCGCGCCCTCTGTGTCATCGGGAAGGTACTTCGAGTAGCCACCCTCAGTGCCTGGGACGACCTTGTTCCGGATTCGGTTGTTGGCGAAGGTGCCTCGCGCCATCACGCGGTCATTACCGCGACGAGCACCATAGGAGTTGAAGTCTCCCGGAGCGACACCGTGCTCGATGAGGTAGGTGCCGGCGGGACTCGTGGCGCGGATCGATCCAGCAGGAGAGATGTGATCCGTTGTCACCGAGTCGCCGAGTACCGCGAGGACGCGAGCAGCATGGATATCGGTAAGTGCCTTTGGTGCTGCCTGCATGCCATCGAAGTAGGGCGGCTTTGCGATGTAGGTTGAGCTCTCATCCCAGGTGTAACGCTTTCCGGTTGGTACCTCGATCGCCTTCCAACCCTCGTCACCTTCAAAGGCACTCGCGTACGACTCGGTGAACCCAGAGGTCTGCACGGCAGAACGAACGGTCTCGGTGACCTCATCGGTCGTCGGCCAGATGTCGCGGAGATAGACGGGGTTGCCATTGGCATCGGTGGCGAGTGGATCGTTGTAGAGATCGATGTCCATCGTGCCAGCGATCGCGTAGGCGACGACGAGCGGTGGCGAGGCGAGGTAGTTCATCCGCACCTCGGGATGGATACGGCCTTCGAAGTTCCGGTTTCCCGAGACCACCGATACCGTGGCGAGGCCGTTGTCATTGATTGCAGTAGAGATCTCGGGTGCAAGTGGACCGGAGTTTCCAATACAGGTGGTGCAGCCAAAGCCCACCACTTCAAATCCGAGCTTGTCGAGATAGGGCGTAAGGCCGGCCCGATCGTAGTAATCGACAACGGCGCGCGAACCTGGTGCGAGTGAGGTCTTCACCCATGGCTTGGCGGTGATTCCAAGTTCGATCGCACGCTTGGCAAGAAGTCCCGCAGCGATCATCACGTGAGGGTTCGAGGTATTCGTGCAGCTGGTGATCGCGGCGATGACCACCTTGCCGTGTTCGAGGTCGAAGGAGGCACCGTCAGCAAGCGTGACCGGTACCACTCCAGCAGCACTTGCTGGGTCGCCTCCGGGAAGGGACGCGCTCAACGCCTCGTTGAACATCGCCTTTGAGGCGTTGAGGGGAACCCGGTCCTGAGGTCGAGATGGACCGGCAAGACTCGGAACGACGGTCGAGAGATCGAGCGAGAGATGCTCGGAGTAGACCGGCTCGATATCGGGGTTGTGCCAGAGTCCCTGCTCTTTGGCGTATGCCTCAACGAGCTGCACCTGCTCTTCGCTTCGACCGGTGAGTCGAAGGTAGGCAAGGGTCTGCTCATCGATGGGGAAGATGGTGATCGTCGACCCGTACTCGGGCGACATGTTGCCGATCGTTGCACGATTTTCCACCGGGAGCTTGCTAATTCCCGGTCCGTAGCACTCAACAAACTTGCCGACGACACCGTGCTTTCGCAGCAACTCTGCGAGTGTGAGCACGAGATCGGTTGCGGTCGCTCCCTCAGGGAGCTCGCCCTCAAGACGCAGTCCAACAACCTTTGGCACGAGCATTGAGATGGGTTGACCAAGCATCGCTGCCTCGGCCTCAATGCCGCCGACGCCCCACGCAACAACGGACAGCCCGTTGACCATCGGCGTGTGTGAGTCGGTTCCGACGACGGTGTCGGGGTACGCGTTGCCCGCGTCATCGGTGAAGACCACCTGCGAGAGCAGCTCCAGGTTGACCTGGTGGCAGATGCCGGTGTCGGGTGGGATGAGGCGGAAGTTCGTGAACGCCTGCTGTCCCCAGCGCAGAAAGCGGTATCGCTCGATGTTGCGTTCGGCCTCGAGTTTCGCGTTGATTGCAAAGGCGTCGGCGCGTCCAGCGACATCGACGACAACCGAGTGATCAATCACCAGGTCAACTGGCACCAGTGGGTTCACGCTGTCAGCATCTCCTCCAAGAGCCTCGACCGCATCGCGCAGAACTGCGAGGTCGACGACACAGGGGACGCCGGTGAGGTCTTGGAGCAAGATTCGTGCCGGCGAGTAGGCGATCTCTCGATCCCCAGCGCCGTTCTTTGCAAAGTCTGCCAGCGAGGCAATGTCCTCTTTTTTGACGTTGACGCCATCCTCTTTACGGAGGAGGTTCTCCAGCAACACCTTGATTGAGTAAGGCAGATGATCGATGTCGTGGCTGCCGGCGAGAGCGTTCAGCCGGTAGATCTCGTAACTGTTGTCGCCGACATTGAGTGTTCCCTTTGCTCCAAAACTGTCCTGTGTCATCTCAGCCTCCGTGGTGCGTTCTGTGCGAATGCTCTCTTGACCCTAATGGCTCTTCAATCTTGGGTCATCTGCGCAGGTCATACGGTAGTGGCCCCAACGCAGGATGTTCCATCTGATTCTTGGTTGGCGTAAGTTTCCGCCTCAAACATGTTGGTAGTAAGAAAGAGCGCACCGCACCAAACGGGGCGATGGCGAAATGTGCCACGAAGGATGAGCAGATGATCGAACAAGAGCCGGTGATTGAGATCGACGAGGTCACGGTTGTCGTTAATGGCCGTCACACGCTCGGACCCATCACGGTGGTGATCAGGGCACAGGAACACTGGGCACTTCTTGGCCCAAACGGCGCAGGCAAGACCACGCTGTTGTCTCTTGCCGGCGCGGAGCGACACCCAACCACGGGGACGGTGCACGTTCTCGGTCAGCTCATCGGTCGCACCGATCTTCGTGAACTTCGTCGCAGCATTGGCTCGGTTGGTCACTCGGTGGCTGATCGCCTCCCACGTGATTCAACGGCACGAGAGGTTGTCCTTACCGGTCGAGACGGCACGCTCGCTACGTGGTGGTCAGAGTTCAGTGAGCAGGATCAGGAACACGCTGTTGCACTCCTTCACCAGCTTCGTTGTGACCGCATTGTCGATCAACAGTTCGGGCGCTGCTCACAGGGTGAACGCCAGCGGATTCTTCTCGCACGATCGCTCTTTGGCCGTCACCCGCTTCTGCTGCTGGATGAACCAGCGGTGGGTGTTGATCTGCCGGGACGCGAGTCGTTGATCAATGCACTCGATGATCTCGCTGGGACAGATGCACCGCCTGCAACCGTTCATGTGGTCCATACCCTTGAGGAGCTCCCGCGATCGACATCGCACGTGTTGATGCTCCGAGAGGGAAGAGTGGTTGTCGCTGGACCGATCGATGACTGTCTCAATGATGAGACGTTGAGTGCGTGCTTCGGGATCGCGATGCACGTCGTCCGTAGTAGTGGTCGGTATAGCGCGACCTCAGCCTCATCTTGGTGAGCCAAGACAACTGACAACAGCGGTTGCTATTTGATCGGGGGGTTCTTCCCACCGATGATCGTGAGCTGGTAGCTGTTGGGTCCCGTGCTGATCGACTCGTCCATCGGGGTGACGTAGGTCGCTCGCACAATCTTGTCCGGCGCGAATTGAGCGGTGGCCTCCTTGCCAGCGACGAGGCCCTTTAGCTGACCCTCTTTTCCCGGGAAGTAGAACTTATTGGTCTGTTGCTCGACCCACGTAACGAGATCGGTGTGGGCGAAACCGGCCTCCTCGAGTGCGGCAAAGACCTGATACATCTTCTCTGAGGTGAGGCTTCCACCCCAAAGGTCGGTGATGTAGATGAGGTCGATGTCGCCGGTGATCTGACAGAGCACCGTATTGAGTGCTTCCTTGCACAGGCTTGGAATCGGTTTGCCGAGTTTTGGATTGGCGGCGTAGGCGATGTTCTCTTCGTAGGGCTCATAGAGCGTGCCGAGGACGGTCTTTCCATCTTCGGCGAGGATTGGCGTCTCTTGGATCTCGAACCTGCGCCACAGTTTCTTTGAGGTGCGAGCGGCAGCCGAGCCACTCTCGTTCGCATTGAATCCGGCGTTAACCCAGCCCTTCTGTTCGACACCGCCAACCGTTCGCACCTTGTTCGCGAGGTCTTCGGCGTGGGTAAAGTCCTCGCCCATCTCTTGGAATCGGCCCTTGAGACGACTCAGCGCCTCGCTCTCTTCGCCAGCAGGCAGGCCGGCGCTCGTAATGGCATTTCTCGCATAGGCCTCACCCTCAGGGGTGAAGCTTCGCCACGCGAGTGTGCCCTGCTTTGCCTTGCCCATTCCGAGGTAGGTGCGGTCAATTGGACTCACCGTCTTTTGATGGAAGTTCGAGTTCTTAATCACCGCGCCCTCGGCTTCGAGCTCGGTAGAGATCGCTTGACGTGAACGCGCGCCGATGAGGACATCAAACTTTTCGGCGATGTTATTGAGCTGATTCACCACGGACTCGGGGAACCCCCAGGCCTGTGCGAGATCGGGGATAGAAAGGACACGACCAGCCTTGACCTGACCGCCCTTGCTGGTCGCGAGCACCTCGGGCTCTGCGGTCTCGGCCTTGGCTACCGCCTCGAGCTTGGTGGTATCGGCAGCCATCTGTGTCCCGACGCCCTCGACCATCAGCTGCAACCAGACCGCGTTCAAGTATCCGGCACCCTCACCGGCAAGGCCTGCCCACGCGGACCAGGTCCCCTCGTCACCACCCGCCGACTGATCCTCCTTCGCAGCCAGCAGCTTTCCGAACCACTGCTTGCCGATTGTCTCGGTCTCTTTAGCAACCTTGTCGTACGCGGCGTTTGGAATCCGTTGAAGGACCTGGTCGGCGTAGTCATAGACCGCCTGTTTCTGTTCGGGTGTGGCAACTTTCATGAAGTTGATGAGCTGTTGGCTCACTGACATCAGCTCTGAGTTGGCACGCGCGACCGCCACGGAGGTCTCTATTGGGTCATAGACACCGAAACCGAGGAACGCCTTGCGGTAGTGCGCCGGGTTTTTTAGGTCCTTTGCCATGGCACCGAGTCCAAGAGCGATGCTGGAGTAGAACTCGAACGAGGTCTTCGCGTAGCTGCCGAAGAACTCCAGCCCTCCAGCGCTGAGCACCTTACCGTTGCATGCCCCAGGCGAGTTGTAACAGGTGGGGACTGGTACTGAATCCGGTGACGTCCCGGATCCCAATCGAGATGGAGGCGGAGCTCGCCTCAACAGATGGTCGAATGGTGCCGCTCGCTGGCTTTCATGGCGGGCAGTGATCACACCCAAAATGGTCATGCAAAGAGCGTTGCAGTACGCAGCTCAGATCCCGTTCAGGCCGCCACCGATCCGGATGGGTCAGCGCGAATGTGCCCCCGGCAGGATTCGAACCTGCGCTCCCGCCTCCGGAGGGCGGTGCTCTATCCCCTGAGCTACGAGGGCCTGCTCTTTCGATCGAGCGGTCACTCATTTTCACGGGTGATGACTCGGCGTCAGAGTATCGCCGGTTGTATGGTAGTCGCCCACCTACCATCAATTAGTGGCCATGACAATCGTTGACACCCTCGCAGCTGGAATATCTCGTGCCCTTGTTGATCAGGGTCTCATCGTCGACGCTTCTGCGATCCACCTGGAGCGACCAGCTCGTCTCGATCACGGAGATCTCTCCTCCAATGTGGCCATGGCCTTGGCGAAGGGCGCTGGCCTTGCTCCCCGTGATCTCGCGGCAAAATTGATCGCGTCGTTGAACGACGCAAAGTTGCCACACGTTGCATCGGTCGAGCTGGCGGGTCCGGGGTTTGTGAACTTTCGCCTGAACAACTCGTGGCTGCATGAGGTTCTTCTTCAGGTCGTTAGCGAGGGTACGGAGCGTTACGCTGCGCCCAATCTTGGGAATGGCGAACGCGTCCAGGTTGAGTTCGTCTCGGCGAATCCAACCGGCCCGCTCCATGTGGGAAATGGTTGGCTCGGATCCTACGGTGATGCACTCGCTCGAGTGCTGCGACGCTGTGGTTGGAACGTTGCTACGGAGTACTACGTCAACGACACGGGAAACCAGATCCGAATGTTGGGCGAGAGCGTTCTTGCCCGTCGGTCGGGTAACGAGGTGCCGGAACAGGGTTACCAAGGTGAGTACGTTGCTGATCTCGCTTTAACTTATGACGGGCCAGAGGACGTCGTTGCAGCCGGTCGGTACTCTGCAGAAAAAATTCTCTCGGGAATACGCGAGACGCTCGACCGTCTTGGCATCGTCTACGACGAGTGGTACAGCCAGGCTTCGATTGAGGAGAGCGGCAAGGTCGCAGAGGCGATCGGGTTGATGCGCGAACACAACCTGGTCTACGAGCAAGATGGTGCAACTTGGCTCGCCTCGAAGGAGCTTGGCGATGGTCGCGATCGCGTCCTTGTGAAGGCGAACGGCGATGCAACCTATCTCGCCGGGGACCTCGCCTATCACCGAGATAAATTTCTCGTTCGCGGCTTCGATCGTGTCATCGATGTCTTTGGAGCCGATCACCATGGGCAGGTTGCGAGTCTCGCCGCAGGGGTTGAGGCGCTCGGCATCGATCGGACCCGACTTGAGGTCAAACTCGGCCAGCTCGTCTCGCTTGTCAGTGGACGGATGTCCAAGCGCACCGGAAACTACGTGCGACTCGACGAGTTGATCGACCAGATCGGTCCAGATGCAACACGTCTGATGTCACTGATGAGTTCGATCGACCAGGCCACCACCCTCGATCTCGATGCGGTCACCAGTAAGTCGATGGACAACCCGGTCTTTTACGTGCAGTACGCATACGCCCGCATCTCATCGATTGGTCGTGTTGCTGCTGAGCGCAATGTCGTCATTGGCGAACTTGGTGCGACAGACCTATCGGTACTGAGTCATCCGCGCGAACTCGATCTTCTGCGCACGCTCTATTCGTTGCCAGCGACGATCAGTGAGGCAGCGATCGAACGGGCGCCCTATAAGGTGACAAACTTTGTGCGGTCACTCGCCGGCGAGTTTCACGGTTTTTATCATGACTGTCGAATTCTCGGTGAGGGGGTGACAGACCAACAGACCCAGGCGCGCCTTTGGCTGGTTGAGTCTGTCCGCATCGGGCTCTCCATAGCGCTTTCACTTCTGGGCGTGAGCGCTCCCGAGCAGATGTAAGGACGGAGATATGGCGGAGTTCACTGATGTCGATCCCGTTGCAAGTGAAGCCCCGATCGCAAAACATCTTCTGCCGATCTCTGCACACGCTGATGAGGGTGGCCACCTGGTCATCGGAGGTGTCCGGGTCGAGGATCTTGCTCAGGAGTTTGGTACTCCGCTGTTTATCTATGACGAGGATCACCTGCGTGCGCGGTGCCAGGAGGCGGTTGCCGCCTTTGGCTATCACGCCTCATTTGCCACCAAGGCCTTCCTCACCAAGGCGATGGCACGTCTTGCGTTCGAGGAGGGGATGTCGCTCGATGTATCAACCGGTGGTGAGCTCGAGGTTGTACTCGCTGCTGGCGTGCCCGCCGAACGAATCGTCGTGCACGGCAATAACAAATCTGAGTCGGAGATCACTCGAGCGATCGAGGTTGGAGTTGGACGTCTCATCGTTGATTCATTCGATGAGATCGAGCGACTGCGAACGGTTGGAGACTTCGGTTCTGTCCGCCTCTCGATCCGAGTGACCCCAGGCATCGAGGCGCACACCCATGAGTTCATCATGACGGGCCAAGAGGACTCAAAATTCGGATTTTCACTCTCGTCGGGAGACGCGGATCGTGCGATTGAGGCGATCAGGTCGATCAGGGGTGTGACCCTCGATGGTGCACACGCGCATATCGGGAGTCAGATCTTGGATTTCGATAGCTTCAGAAAGGAGATTGAACTCCTCGCGCCATTCCTTGCACGTCATCAGCTCACCGAGTTTGTCGTCGGTGGTGGGCTCGGGGTTGCCTACCTCAATTCAGAGTCGGCACCATCGCTTTCGAGTTGGGCCAAAGCGATCCGCGAGGAATGTGCATTGGCGGCGATACCGGATGATGTTGCGATTGGGATCGAACCAGGTCGTGCGATCGTTGCGACTGCAGGTGTGACCTGTTATCGGATTGGAACGATCAAAGAGATCCCAGGAGTTCGAACCTATGTCAGTGTCGATGGTGGCATGAGCGACAATCCGCGACCGGTGCTCTACCGAAGCGGTTATGAGGTCTTTCTCCCCCGTAACATGACCGCTCCTCGATCAAGAGCCGTGCGCGTTGTTGGTAAGCACTGCGAATCTGGCGACATCATCGTCACCGATGGTCGATTGCCCCACGATGTCAAAGTTGGTGACCTTGCCGTGACGCCAGTCACGGGCGCCTACGGCTATTCGATGGCATCGAACTACAACCGAGTCACGCGTCCTCCGGTGATCTTTGTCTCGGGAGGTGAGGCCAAGATCGTCGCGCGCCGCGAGACGATCGAGGACCTTCTCCGCCTTGAGCCCTAGTTGGTTAGCGTAGAGAGATGGGACGGCCAAACGACGAACTTGCGCAGGACAACTTTTCGACGGTTCGTGTTGGGCTTTTGGGCTGTGGAAATGTTGGCTGTGCCCTGGTCTCGTTGATCGACGCGGAGTCAGAGGCGATCGCTGAACGCACCGGGGTGCGCCTTGCGATTACCCGCATCGCGGTCCGTGACCTGGCGAAGCGACGCTCGGTGCCAGAGATCGCCAGCAGACTGACCGATGACCCGATGAGCGTCGTTGAAGATGAAGAGATCGATCTGATCGTCGAGCTGATCGGTGGTATCGAACCTGCTGAGTCGCTGATTGAGGCGGCACTTCGTGAAGGCAAATCGGTCGTCAGCGCGAATAAGGATCTGTTGGCCTCGCGCGGTACAAAGTTGCATGATCTCGCGGCAAGTGCCGGCCGTGATCTTCTCTATGAGGCAGCGGTCGGTGGTGCAATACCGCTCGTGCGTGCACTGTCCGTTTCGTTGGCTGGGGAACGGGTGCACCGGGTCATGGGAATCGTCAACGGCACAACGAACTACATCTTGACTCGGATGTCCGAGTCCAGCGCCTCCTACGAAGAGGCCCTCATTGAGGCGATCAAGCTCGGTTTCGCGGAGGCCGATCCCACCGCTGATGTTGAGGGTTATGACGCAGCCGCGAAGACCGCAATCATGGCAAGTATTGCGTTCAACGCAGACATCACCGCTCATGATGTCTACTGCCGCGGGATCACGGAGATCGTAGTTGCTGACATAGATTTTGCCTCTCGACGTGGTTATGTCATCAAACTCCTCGCAGTAGCTGAGCGTTTCGTCGAGGGAGAAGATGAGTCGATCCTCGTGCGTGTGCATCCCGCAATGATTCGAAAGAGCCATCCACTTGCATCGGTCCATGGAGCGTTTAACGCAGTCTTTATTGAGGGCGAGCACGCTGGAGAACTCATGCTCTATGGACGTGGCGCCGGAGGATCTGCAACGGCAAGTGCGGTACTTGGAGATCTCGTTGAGGCGGCTCGTGGACTACAACGGGTGACGACATTCGAACAGCCAGCACGGCGGCATGTGCAGATTCGTCCAATCGACCAGCTTTCCTCCACCTACTGCATCACGATCGAGGCCAAAGATCGGACGGGCGTGATGGCGGAGGTAGCAGACGTCTTTGGCTCACAGGGCGTCTCGATCCGTTCGATGGAACAGACTGACTCGTACTCGGAGGCACGGATGGTTTTTATTACTCACCTCGCACGTGAGTCCGATGTTCAAGCGACCTTGCATGGTCTTGAGAAGCTTGACTCTGTGGTCCGCCTTGGAGGACTTCTTCGCGTCGTCGGTGATGAGGATGAGTGAGACGCCGACGGGCATGGAGATGAAGGGCCCCTTCGATGGTCGAGCAAATGAGGGAGTGATCCGTCGTTACCGAGAGTTTCTTCCGGTGAGTGATGAGACGCCAATTATCACGCTGTACGAGGGAAGTACACCGCTGCTTTTTGCGCCGCGGCTCTCTCATCGAGTTGGATCGCAGGTATTTTTGAAGCTTGAGGGTGCGAACCCAACCGGATCATTCAAAGACCGAGGGATGACCGTTGCGATGTCGAAGGCAGCTGAGGCTGGAGCCAAAGCGGTCGTGTGTGCCTCGACGGGCAACACCTCAGCATCGGCCGCGGCCTACGCAGCTCGAGCGGGGATGAGTTGTGTTGTTCTTATCCCAGAGGGGCACATCGCACTTGGAAAGCTTGCTCAAGCTCTCGTCCATGGCGCGCGCGTGGTGCAGATCCGCGGCAACTTTGACGTGGCACTGAACATCGTCCGGGAGCTTCCCTCACGTGCACCGATTGAGGTGGTGAACTCGGTCAATCCATTCCGCATCGAGGGTCAAAAGACCGGAGCCTTTGAGATCGTCGATGCGCTTGGCGATGCGCCGGATCTCCACTTCATTCCCGTGGGAAATGCAGGCAACATCACGGCGTATTGGAGGGGGTACCAGGAGTATCAACGGGCAGGTCTGTCAACAAAACTTCCCGCGATGTGTGGATTCCAAGCTGCGGGAGCTGCTCCGATTGTGGAGGGTCATCCGATCGAATTTCCCGAGACCATTGCGACCGCGATCCGAATTGGAAACCCCGCCTCTTGGACATCAGCAACTGACGCTGCACGAGACTCCGGTGGTTCAATACGCGCGGTAACCGATGATGAGATTCTTGACGCCTACCGATTCTTGGCGATGGAGGAGTCAGTATTCTGCGAGGCGGCATCGGCAGCGAGCGTCGCTGGACTGTTGAAGTATGGAGCACCAAAGGGTTCGACGGTGGTCTGTGTATTGACAGGTCATGGACTGAAGGACCCTGATCTTGCAATCTCACAGGCCAGCGTCCCGGTCACGGTCGATCCAACATTGGAGGCAGTTCTCGAGACGCTTGATCTTGCTCGCGCAGCCGTTGAGCTTGCTCCGTAGGAGCCAGTTCGAGCGATTTTCTTTGGGGCTGATTGCTCTTGGTAGTTTTGGACGATAGAGTGGTGGCGCAGGTATCCCTGCCGAGTGCAGGGTCGCTGATGCGGTCCATCGCTCGATCGGCGAAGCCCAGATAGCAAATATCTGAGATCACGTCTCGCAACTTCTCGCTCAACATCTCTCTGCGAAGCATTTTCAACGGGAGTGTTCTGTATCGATGTTGCCCTGAAATTCACTGGTGAGGGACCTCGACGAGGATTTCGAACAGGGTGAGCGTCAGTTGAAGATGACCGTGATGCATACCCAAAATTTTTGATGTTCACCTTGGACATCGACCAACAGAGCAGGAGCACAATCGATGGCTGGAGCAGATTCAGCACGTTCGGTACTCGAAGCAAAAGATCGAGCCGAACTCGTCACTGTCGCATCATCGCTTGGGGCGGAGATTGCCCCCCGTGCGAAGAAGGCCGACGTGATTGAGGCCATATTGCAAAAGACTGGAACTGGTGGCGACGAGGTCGCTCCCACAAAGCGCAGTCCAGGCCGACCCCGTAAGGTCGCCGGATCGGCGGAGACCGCCGAGGCTTCAACCGAAACGGTAACGGAGACGACACCAAGCGACCCTGGTGGACGACGCGGACCAGGTCGGCCCCGTAAGAGTGCCTCGAATGGCGGACCAGCCGATGTGACACCTACCGATTCGGCGGAGCAGTCTTCCTCGTCCTATTCGTCAAATGGGATACCTGAGCCGGAGACCACCTTCCGTTCGACTCCGGTGACCGAGTCTGATGGCGGCACAGAACGCAATGGCGATCGGGCAGGTAACCCGAGGCAGAATCCTCGGTTCAACAACGAGTCACGTCCGCAACAAAGCGATCGTTCGCCTCAGGGCGAACGGACCCAGACCGAGCCACGGCCCCAGCAGGAGAACCGACCACAGGGACAACGGCCCCAGGGTCAGAACTTCCCCGACCGAAACCAAGGGCCCCGTGACCAAAACGATCCGAACAACCGCCGCGGTCGTCGGCGAGGGCGTGGACGTGAACGAACTGAGGGTGTCGCCGGCCAGAGTTCAGAGAATGAGGCGAACTATCAGGGCGAACTTGTACCGGTAAAGGGTCTGTTGGATCTTCGCGAAGAGGGCTATGGATTTTTACGGACCGGTGGTTACCTTCCCAGTCCAAAGGATGTCTACGTTTCGGTTGGTCTCGTGCGGCGGTTCGCGTTGCGAAAAGGTGACGCCATTGAGGGCGCCTGTCGTGCAGCGGCCTCTAGCGAGAAGTTCCCGGCGTTAATTCGGGTCGACGCCGTTTCGGGTCTTGACCCCGAAGAGGCCAAGAACCGAGTCAAGTTTGAAGAGCTCACTCCGCTCTTTCCCGACTCGCAGTTGCGTCTCGAAACCGGCGATGACCCACTTAATCTGACCTCTCGGATTGTTGATCTCATCTCGCCCATCGGCAAGGGGCAACGTGGATTGATCGTCTCGCCACCAAAGGCGGGAAAGACGACGATCATGAAGCAGATCGCCAACTCGATCGAGGCGAACAATCCTGACGTACATCTCATCGTGCTGCTCGTTGATGAGCGGCCAGAGGAGGTGACCGACATGCGTCGCTCGGTGAAGGGCGAGGTTGTCGCCTCAACCTTTGACCGCCCAGCTGAAGAGCACACGACGGTCTCCGAGTTGACGATCGAGCGGGCAAAGCGTCTCGTCGAGCAGGGCAAGGATGTTGTCATCATCCTCGATGGCATCACGCGCCTGGCACGCGCCTACAACCTCTCCGCCCCGACAAGTGGTCGGGTGATGTCTGGTGGTGTCGATTCTGGTGCGCTTTACCCACCAAAGAAGTTCTTCGGTGCTGCTCGCAATATTGAAGAGGGTGGTTCACTCACCATCTTGGCAACGGCACTCGTTGAGACAGGCTCACGTATGGACGAGGTCATCTTCGAAGAGTTCAAGGGAACTGGCAATCTGGAGCTTCGTCTCGATCGTCGACTCGCTGAACGCCGTCTCTATCCAGCTATTGACGTCAATGGCTCGTCGACCCGTCATGAGGAGCTGCTCTTTAACCGCTCCGAGCTCCAGCAGGTTTGGAAGCTCCGTCGAGTCCTTAATGCACTTGGTGGCGAGGGTGGGAACCCCGCTGCTGGCCTCGAGCTGTTGATGGACAAGCTTCGTACGACAAAATCGAATGAGGAGTTCCTCGCCGAGATTGCAAAGGCCCCGTCGGCGACCGCCTAGGCGAGATCACCATTGCGATGGCTGGGGCCGTTGACAGTTAGGGCCGTTGACGGCTGGTGTTGATCGGAGACCCAAGATTGACCACTATTATGGAGAGACCATGAAAACAGACATCCATCCTGAATATGTCACCGCCACGGTGAAGTGCTCGTGTGGCAACACCTTCACGACGCGTTCCACCAAGCCAGCGATGACCGTCGAACTTTGCAACGAGTGCCATCCCTTTTACACGGGGAAGCAGAAGCTGGTTGACACCGGTGGACGTGTTGAGCGCTTTGAGCGTCGTTACGGACAGCGCAAGACGAAGTCCTAATTTTTCTCACAAGATTCAACAAGGAACTCGCCCTTACGGGCGAGTTCCTTTTTTAGAACTACCCTCACACTGTGGCTGAAATCGAACGACTCGCAGAATTTGAACGTGAATACGCAGAGGTATTGAGTGCGTTAAGCGAGCCCGACATCGCAAGTGACCGGAAGCGCTTTCTTGATCTGTCGCGTCGTCATAAGCATCTTGAGGCTGTGGTAAATGCAGGACACACGCTCAGCAGTGCAACCGATGACGTTGAAGTTGCACGAGAGATGTTCGAGCAGGCTCAAGGTGATGAGCGCGAGCTCATTCGAGAGGAACTTCAGCCTGCAGAGAGTGAACGAGCCCGCGCCGAGGAGCAGTGGCGACTTCTGCTTGTGCCAACGGATCCCAACGATGGGCGCAATGTCATCATCTCTATTCGTGGAACCGAGGGTGGAGAGGAGGCAAACCTGTTTGCCAAAGATCTCTACGAGATGTATCTGCGCTATGCCCAGGCGCGGTCGTACAAGACGGAGACACTTGGGCTCCAGCTCTCCGATCTTGGTGGAATCGATGAGGCAACTTTTTTGGTCAAAGGCGATGATGCCTACCAGCGACTAAAGCTTGAGGGTGGAACTCACCGTGTCCAACGGGTGCCAGCGACCGAGTCACAGGGAAGAATCCACACCAGTGCAGCTGCAGTTACGGTGCTTCCTGAGGCCGATGAGGTCGAGGTTGACATCAATATGGCAGATCTGCGCATCGATGTGTATCGCTCAACGGGACCAGGTGGACAGTCGGTAAATACGACCGACTCCGCAGTCCGGATCACGCATGTGCCGACCGGTGTTGTAGTCGCAATGCAAGATGAAAAGAGTCAGATCCAAAACCGTGCAAAAGCGATGCAGGTGCTTCGCGCACGTCTCCTGAAGATTGAACAGGATCGCGTCGCTGCAGAGACTTCAAAGGCAAAGCGCGACCAGGTGGGAAGTGGTGGACGCTCGGAGAAGATACGCACCTATAACTTCAAAGACAACCGCGTGACCGATCATCGCATCGGTCTCACGATCCACAAACTTGACCGCGTACTCCAGGGCGAGCTCGATGAGGTCATCGACGCTCTGCTTGCCGACGAGCGTTCGCGCCAGCTCGGTGAGGCAAACTGAGTCGTCGCGTGAACCGTGCGATCGCACCCACCTGGCGTAGTGAGTTAGGAACGATGACGCAGCGTGGCATCGCGATGAACGAGGCGCGTGTGCTTCTTGAAGAGGTGTCGGGACGGCGATTTGCTGATCTGTTTGCGGATCTCGATGACACTCTCCGAGATGAGCAGATCGATCAACTCGAGTCTCTTGTGCGCGAGCGCCTTTCGGGAGTGCCACTCCAGCACCTGATCGGACACTGGCCGTTTCGTGAATTGGAGCTCACCGTTGACGGTCGAGCGCTCATCCCACGACCAGAGACCGAGGAGCTCGTGAGTGTGGCCCTCGCTCAACTCGAGCTTGCACGAAAGGGAGCGACTGCAACGGATCTGCTGCGAAGGTTTCGCGTCGTTGACCTTGGATCTGGGTCCGGTGCGATCGCCTGTTCTATCGCGCACGAAGATACCGATACGCAGGTCTACGCGATCGAGCGATCGTTGGGTGCTCTCTCGCTGGTGGCGGACAACGTTGCGCAACTTGATGCGAATGTCAGGACAAGGATCACCGTGCTTGAGGGAGACTGGTATCAACCGCTTCGGGATCGATCGATCGGTGAAGTTGACCTCATTGTCGCCAATCCGCCCTATGTCACCCTTGAGGAGTGGCAGCAACTCGATTCGGTGGTGCGTGATCATGATCCTGTTGAGGCACTCGTTGCCGGTCAAACCGGACTTGAAGATCTTGCAGTAATCATCGCTGAGGCACCAGAGTTTCTCCGCGATGGCGGGTCGTTGGTCTGTGAGATTGGATCGACCCAGGGTGAGGCGACCAGATCGCTAGCGACCCGCGCTGGTGCGCGAACCGTCGAAGTGAAGCGTGATCTTTCGGGGCGCGAGCGGATCCTCGTGGCAACCTTCGCCTCGTGACAACGCTTGGTGTTGACGATGAGGATGAGGCGGCGGCTGCTCTTCGCGATGGAAGGGTCATCGCGCTCGCGACGGAGACGGTCTATGGGCTCGCGGTCGATCTCTCCGTGCCGGGGAGTACGACGGAGCTCTTTGCGCTGAAGGGCCGACCTGATTCGGTCGCCTTACCGGTCATCGTCCACGATCTTGAAGCGGCACTACGCCTGACAGACCGGTCCCAGCGAGAGGTTCTCCGTCGTATCGGTTCCCCGTACTGGCCGGGTCCATTAACGGTCGTCGTCCGTCGCGAACAGAGCTGCGAATTCCAACTCGGTGGCGATGATCGTTCGATCGGACTACGGGTGAGTAGCGCGCAGCCTCTTCGGGCACTGTGCGAACGGGTGGGGCCGCTCGGCGTATCGAGTGCCAACCGTCATGGCAGGCCTCCCTGTGAGGATCTGTCCCAGCTCCGTGCGGCATTCGGTGATGAGCTCTTGGTCGTTGATGGTGGAAGATGTCACGGAGCCGCCTCCACGGTCGTCGACCTGCGCGGTGTCCGTCCAACGATCCTTCGTGAGGGACCGGTCACGCTCGCCGAGATCGATTCGGTCTTCGGCGACCGATGAGGAGTTGCGTGCAGTTTTAGGCGCTTGACCTCCCGCTGCGTAGGGGACGCCAACATCGAGCGATGACATCGTGGTCCACCGGTGTGGACCGGTGGACCTCACTACACTTATCCCGTGCGCATCGCCCTTGGATCAGATCACGCAGCTGTTGTACTCAAGGACCTTCTCTTGGCCCATCTCGTCGAGCTCGGCCACGACGCAATCGATCTTGGGACTCATGGTCCCGAATCTGTTGACTATCCCGATTTTGGTGCTGCAGTTGGTCGCCTTGTCGCCTCCGGTGAGGTTGAGTTCGGTGTCTGTTGCTGTGGAACCGGGATGGGTATTGCAATTGCAGCCAACAAGATCCATGGCGTCCGCGCTGCCACGGTTCACGATGTCACAACCGCCCGCCTCGCTCGAGAGCACAATGAGGCAAACGTGATCTGTTTTGGCGAACGGGTCATTGGACCCGTCGTTGCCATCGATGCCCTCGACGCATTTTTGGCGGCAACGTTCGCCGGTGGTCGCCATGAGCGGCGGATTGAAAAGATTCAGCGACTTGAGGAGACCCAGTGAGTTTCGAGATGACCGGTCCGCTAGCTACCTCTGACCCTGAGGTGGCGAAGATTCTCGGCGAAGAGCTCGATCGGCAACGTACGACGCTGCAGCTCATCGCCTCGGAGAACTTCACCTCGCCGGCGGTAATGGCAGCAACGGCATCGGTACTCACGAACAAATACTCCGAGGGCTATCCAGGTCGGCGCTACTACGGAGGAAACGTCTTTGCCGATGAGGTAGAAGATCTTGCCCGCGACCGGGTAAAGGCCCTCTTTGGCGCAGATCATGCCAATGTGCAGCCACATGCCGGTGCCTCAGCAAACCTGGCGGTCTACTTAGGGCTTGCCTCTGCTGGTGACACCATCCTTGCGATGCGTCTCGATCAGGGTGGTCACCTCACGCACGGTTCACCGGTATCTATCACCGGGAAGACCTACCGATTCGTCTCCTATGGAGTGACCCCCGCGGACGATGCTGGGACCGGTGAGCGTATCGATATGGATCTGGTCCGTGACCTCGCAATACGGGAGCGTCCTCGGATCATCGTTGCCGGTACGACTGCCTACACGCGCATCATCGACCCGCAACCGTTCCGAGAGATCGCTGATGAGGTCGGCGCGCTCTTCATGTTTGACGCTGCCCACCCCGCGGGTTTGATCGCTGGCGGAGCACATCCAAATCCGGTGGGTGTCGCAGATGTCGTGACCTTTACAACGCATAAGACGCTTCGTGGACCTCGAGGTGGAGCGATCTTGTGTAACGCCGAGTACGCAAAGGCGATCGATGCGGCCATCTTTCCCGGACTTCAGGGAGGGCCGCTCGAGCACATCATCGCTGCGAAGGCGGTTGCCTTTGCCGAAGCGTCGCGCCCCGAGTTCACGACCTACGCGCACGAGGTAGTAAAGAACGCCGCAGCTCTTGGATCGGCCCTCGCAACCGAGGGGTTCCGTCTCGTCACCGGTGGGACCGAGAACCACCAGGTGATCTTGGATCTCCGTGCCTTTGACAGTGAACTCACGGGAAAGGCTGCACAGGAGGCACTCGACCGAGCGGGCATTACCTGCAACCGCAACCAGATACCCGATGACCCGCGTTCGCCGTTTGTCACGAGTGGGCTTCGCCTTGGTACCCCTGCAGAGACCACCGCTGGCATGGGCGTCGAACAGATGGCAACGATCGCCTCGCTGATCGGTCGGGTGCTGCGGGACTACGAGAATGAGGAGACGCTCGCCAAGGTACGAGACGAGGTCCGCTCGCTCTGTCTTGCCTTTGATCCCTATCCAGATCCGAACTAATTACTCGATGAGTCGAGCCTCACTCATGAGGTCCGCTTCGAAGGGCTTTCGCTATTGACCACCTATGAGGCCTACCCTGTCGTCCTTTTGATCGCTGGGGTGTTGACCTACCTGCTGAGCTTTCCGGTGCGAAGGCTTGCAGTTCGATTTGGCGCGGTTGCTCTTCCTGACGAGGATCACATTCACGTCCGGCCAACACCCACGATCGGTGGCGCAGCGATGTTTCTTGCCTTCGCGATCACCATCGAGATCGCCTCGCATATCCCAACACTCGCCCCGGTCTTCCATGGCTCCTCCGAGCCTCTTGGAGTGGTGCTTGCAGGAGCCGTGATCTACCTCGTGGGGCTCGTCGATGACATCCGAAACATCTCGGCCCCCGCCAAGGTCGCAGGTCAGGTGCTTGCAGCGATGGTCCTGGTCTTTCTTGGCGTCACGATGTACTACTTCAAACTGCCCTTCGACCACTCCATCATCTCGCTTACGCCATCACTTCTCCCACTCGTTACGGCGATCTGGGTCGTCGGGATGGCAAACTCGGTCAATCTGATCGATGGCCTCGATGGCCTTGCGGCGGGGATCGTCGCAATCGCGAGTGCGTCACTTTGTATCTACGGGCTTCGCCTCGAATCGTTGGGTGACCTCGGCGTGGACAACCTCGGGCCGCTTATTGCGGTGATCACCTGCGGGGTCTGTCTTGGGTTTTTGCCCCACAACTTCCATCCAGCTCGAACGTTTATGGGTGATGGGGGTGCGCTCTTTCTCGGGCTCTCGCTCGCCGCTCAGACGATGGTGATCGGTGGCCGAACCGAGAACGCCGCCAACTCGGGGGTCGATGTTTCGGGTCTGACGTTCTTTCGCTTTGCGCCCCTGTTTATCCCCTTTTTCATCCTTGGAGTCCCGATGTTCGATACGGCGTTCGCCATCGTCCGTCGGACGGTGAAAGGGACTGGCGTCGCAGAGCGTGACCTTGGACATCTCCACCACCGATTGGTCCGTCTTGGACACGGTCACCGCCGAGCCGTCCTCATCCTCTGGGCCTGGACGACCCTGCTCAGCGCTTTTGTCCTGCTTCCAACCTTTAACAGCCACGCGAACGCATTTGTGCCGGTGGGTGTTGGTCTCCTTGGGGTTGGTCTTTATACCGTCTTTCGCCCAGGCGCTCGACCAAAGGCCCCGGAGAGATCCCGCCGCCATGAGTTATTGCGCCGGTCACACCGCCGCGACCACGCCCGTCACGGGTAATCTCGCTCCCGAACCGTTCAGGTTTGCTTGGCTCACCATGAGATGCGAGGATATGGCCAAGCATGACGCCACCGTCCGGACCAGGCATAGGTGAGCTCATCGGACTCGGTCTGACCGTTGCAGCATTTGTCGCCCTTGGAGTGGGCGGGGGGTACTGGATCGGTGAGATCTCGGGCATCGGTGTGCTTTGTTCCTTTGTCGGCCTAGCCCTTGGTATCATTGCCGCCTTCGTGGTGGCGTATCGAAAGATTCATCGCTACCTCTAAAGCCCGCAGCGTTGCTCGTCCTCAAGGACAGCTTCGTGTCCCAACTGAGATGAGCTATGGACCGATTTGCCCAGCTGTTTGAGCAACTGCCACTAACGGAGATCGATCGACTTCTTCGCCGAACGGTCTATTCAGCGGTTGGCGTCGGCGTCGTTGCATTTATCGTAACGGTGCTGTTGCACCACTATCTCGTTGGGTTGGGGATCTGCCTTGGACTTGGCCTTGGTCTCATAAACATCCGGTTGGTTACCGCCTCCGTTGCGAAGGTCAACGTGGATCAGGTCGAAAAGCCAGTCCGGGTGTTGGCCTCAAGGACGCTTGTTCGTCTTTCGTTCACGACAGTGATCGTTCTCGGTCTAATGTTTGCATCGGTCTTCCTCGGTCTTGGGACTGCGGGGGGTGTGGCACTGTTTTACTTTGTGCTGCTTGCCAACCTTGTTCGATCCCTTCTTCGTTCGTCGGCCGTAGGAGTTACGCAGTAATGGGCGGAATGCTCGCAGTCACTATCAGCGTTGGCGACCACATCACACGGAACATCTTTGGTCTTAAGGTCAATATTGATGATCTCGCCTCGTGTGCTGTCGCTGGGCTGATCATCATCGGTCTTGGTTTCTATCTGCGGATGAAGATCACATCGGGCATTCCAGGAAAGTTCCAGCT
Organism: uncultured Acidimicrobiaceae bacterium; assembly: GCA_903907185.1. GTDB lineage: Bacteria > Actinomycetota > Acidimicrobiia > Acidimicrobiales > Bog-793 > CAIVND01. The sequence continues at coordinate 663 of CAIVND010000179.1, read as the reverse complement.
CGCGGTTGAGTCGATTATCGGTGCAGTCGAAAATCAGGTGAAGTCCTCCATGGGCGAGGATGGCCGGGCAATCGTTCCTCTGGCGTTCGTTCTCTTCTGTTACATCCTGGTGGCGAACTGGCTTGAACTCATTCCTACCGGACACAGTCCGCAGTATCTTCCCGCGCCGACTGGGGATATCAACTTCACGCTCGCAATGGGACTCTTTGTCATTGTGCTTGTTCATGTCACTTGGATCCGCCATCAAGGCTTGAAGTCCTATCTCGGCCACTACTTTCGGCCGAAGGCACTCTTTTTGATCAACATCATCGAAGAGATCGTGAAGCCCATCACCTTGGCGCTTCGACTCTTTGGAAATATCTTCTCCGGTGGAGTCATGCTGTTATTGATCGCTGCGCTGCCGGGACCCTTCCTTGTTGGTGTGCCGATTCTCGACACGCTGTGGAAGATGATTGACGGACTCTTTGTCGGTCCAGTACAGGCATTCATCTTTGCGATCTTGACGATCTTGTATTTTGAGTCTGCGCTATCGGGCGGACACTAAGAGTTCTCAAGTTTTTTTTCGTAAGTAAACAATCTCAGAAAGAGGAGGCAACTCATGGCAGCAACAGGTATCGACCAGGCAATCCAGCTTGCGGGCGCAATGGTCGGTGGAGGACTCGC
>CAIVND010000178.1 GCA_903907185.1 uncultured Acidimicrobiaceae bacterium | reverse complement strand
GCCGAGCGCCATGCCCAGATGGAACCCCGATGGCGTGCTGCACTGGTGGGGTTTGACGACAGCGAACTCGTCATTGCCGCTCGAGTTCTGGACCGGCTCGCTGACTATTTTGATGCTCTGCTCGATACAGACGTCAATTAGGCCGACGTTAATTGGTAAGCCCACCTACGATCCCGTTGCAACGGGGAACTCACGGTCTGGCAACTAACCAAGTTCGCTAGGTGTGATCTCGACTTCGATGACCCCATTGGCACGCAACACGCGAAGACGAGTCTTTCGATCGATGGCATCGGAGACCATCAGCCGCTGGAGATCGCCGGCGTCCGTGATCGGCACCCCATCAACGGCGAGGATCGTGTCCGTGGGGAGAAGTCCCGAGCGCTCTGCAGGACTTCCTGGCGCAACTTCGATCACTCCGACGCCTCGACGTTGGCTAAAGGCAGCCGCATGGCGCGGAGCGAGCGGACGACCGCCGCCTACGACGCCGAGATAGGCACGACGGACGCGACCATCGCGGATGAGCGTGCCAACGATGCCAAGTGTGGTCGAATTGATCGGTACCGCGAGTCCGAGCCCGATGCCAGCCAACGCCGTGTTGACACCAACCATTCGGCCCTGCGAATCGACAAGCGCACCGCCCGAATTTCCGGGGTTGAGCGCAGCATCGGTCTGGATGACGTTTTCAACGAGGCGTCCCCCGGCGGGAAGCGAACGACCGAGTGCGCTCACTACGCCGGTGGTCACCGACCCGGCAAGGCCGAGTGGGTTTCCAACGGCGACCACAAGCTGGCCGACTCGAAGGTGGTCGGCATCACCAAGCTGCACTGCAGTGAGCTCAGCGGCGGTGATGCGCAGCACCGCGAGGTCAGACAAGACATCACGCCCGACAACTTCGAATTCGAACTCGCGACCATCGCTAAAACCGGCGGTGCCATGCTCCACCCCCGACACGACGTGTGCGGAGGTGAGCAGATAGCCATCCGCGGTGATGACGACCCCGCTTCCTGCGCCCTCTCGGCCGCGGCTTCCGATCCGGAGTGCGGCAACCGATGGGACGACGCGTTCGGCTACCGAGATCACGATCGATGAGTAGGCGTCGAACGCCTCGTTTTCGATGAGCTCGCTCTGGAGGAGATCGGTCATAGCAACGTCGGCCCATCGGCACGAACACGCTCGACATCGATCAGGGCGCCACGAAGGTCGGCAAGCCACTCAGCCTGGTGCCGTCCGACAAGCTTCACGCACCAGCTAAGGGCGTCGCTTCGGCTGCGGGCAACTCCTGCTTCAACCAGTGTGTCTAAGACCGCCCGCTCGGCGAGGCGAAGTCGCGTCGTGATCGGTGCACCGAGAGTGGTAAAGAGTGTCGTTGTTCCGTCTTTGATAACGCCCCAAGAGACCTTGCGTCGAAAGTTTGACTCCGCTTCGATCGCGATCGCGATCCGCTGGTCGCGGGTCGATTCCCGGAAATCCTCGACTGAGTTGCCCTCGGGGAGCGTTCCGACAACGAGGATCTCATCGTCATCGGTCTCAATCCCTAGTTCGGAGAACCAGGTCTCGGGTAGTTTTGAGCTGAAGAAGTCCTGAACAGTTTTTGATGTAGTCATGAATACAAGTATACAAGTAGTAATTAGGTTCGGATCAGAAATGTTCCGACAGGTTTTTGCAGACGGAAGGGGGAGATGGTCATGGCAGAACTAGTGGGGATGATCTACACATCGCACGGGGGTTTTACGACAAATCCCTCGAGCACCTGGGAGAAGATCCGTTCTGGTCGAACCTATCGAGAGGGCACACCGGTTGAGACCCAGGAGGAGATGGATGAGAAGTGGGCGCGGACCGAGGCCGGTAAGGCGACCCTAAGAGCCAAGCTCAACGAGATGAAGCCCGATGTTCTCGTCGTGTTCGGTGACGACCAGGCCGAGTGCTTCGACTTCAATAACTTTCCCGCCCTCGCCGTCTTTCTCGGAGATGAGATGTATGGACGTGCACCGTCGAATGTCTCACCAGAGTTTCGAAATAACGAGCGGTCAGAGATGGTCTCGTTCCCGGGCCATCCTGGACTCGCGAAACACCTCGCGATCGGGCTGATGAGTGAGGGCTTCGATCCAGCATTCATGATGGAACTACCCAAACCCGACCGAGGAATGGCGCACGCGGTGACGCTACCCGTCGCGTTTTTCACCGACTTTGAGATACCGATCGTGCCGGTGCTGGTGAACGCCTACTACGCACCACAGGTGACCGCAGCGCGCTGCTATGAGATTGGCCGTGCGGTTCGAGGACTTATTGCGAGTTATCCAGAAGATCTTCGTGTCGTCGTCGTTGGGTCGGGTGGCCTGTGGCATACCCCGCGCCAAGAGAGGTCATGGCTCAACGAGGAGTTCGATCGGACTGGACTTGAATTCCTCAAGGTTGGTGATATCAAAGGCTGGGCGGACTACTTCGACGGCTACGTCGTACCCGCCGATGATCCAAGCCAAGACGCGAAGGTCGTGCGCCCCGGTGTTACCGGCCTACCGAGCTCGCCAGGACCCCAGGGTGGAACCCGGGAGACGCTTTGTTGGATCGTCGCTGCCGCAGTTGTCGATGGGACCCCGGGCGCGATCGTTGACTACGTCCCGATCTTCGCCTCTCCGGTAGGCAATGGGTTTGCGTACTGCGACAACCCCTAGACACCAATGAGCACGATGGAGTTCGTTATCGGCGAACCATTGGATGCGTGCCGCCGGAGATGAAGATCTCCTGGCCGGTGATGTAGCCCGAGCGTCGCGAAGTAAGAAAGAGACACAGATCAGCAACCTCTTCAATGGTTCCGAGCCGCCCGAGAGGGATGAGCCGGGTTCGTTCTTCAATATCTGGCTGTGGGCCATAGAGAGCGACGTCACCTCGCTTCGTATCGATCATGCCGGGGACGATGACGTTCACCGTTACGCCGGTGCCCGCGGTCTCTGAGGCGAGCGCCCGCGCAAGTCCCACAACGGCGAGCTTGCTGGCGATCACGTGTGCTCGGTGGCTGGCACCAAGGTAGGCATCAACGCCGCCGAGGCAGATGATGCGACCCCAGCCGCGCTCGATCATCGAAGGGACAACAGCTTGGCTGGCAACAAATGGGGCGCGGACGTTGACGGCAAAGACCGAATCCCACTCCTGCGGGGTGATCTCGTTGAGAGAACTGTGCGGACGTATCCCGGCGTTGTTGACAAGAATGTCGATGGGGCCAAGCTCAGAGACAACTGATCCTATTGATTCCTTAATCGATGCCTCATCGCGCAGCTGCATCTGAACGGCCATGGCCGTCCCTCCCTCGTCGCGGATCTGTTTGCATATCGCCTGTGCCGCTTCGGTGTCTTTCTCATAGCCAATCCCAACGGCTACGCCCTCGTTCGCGAGGCTTGAGGCTATCCCCGCGCCAATGTTCTTACTGGCGCCGGTCACTAACGCGACGCAACCTTTGAGTTCGAAATCCACGATGCTCCTTCTTGATGTCTACGCGACGGACAGTTGAGTTTCCACGAGTTTGGTCATGTGATAGCGACGGTCACTGCGGAACGGTCATTGAGGCAAGCTCGCGCACCGATGTTGATGCATCAAGCTCAGCGATGAACCGACAGATCTGATGAGATCGATCGGCTCCAAGGACGCCTCCCATGAGATCTACCGCCTTGTCCTGTACCTCCTGCCACGTCATTGGATTGCGTGGAGTCCCTCGGACATCTCGCACGGTTCGAGTGATGGTCGAGTTCGTTTCACCTTTTCGTCGCAACACAACGAGCGTTGCGGCACGGCTGTTCGCGATCGATTCATCTCCTTGAAGCGTCATCTTGTTCATCAGACTGCGAACCTGTGGATCGGAAAGACGTTCCTGATCATGGGACATCGCGGCGGTGAAACCACCGTCGAGAAGTGTGCCTGCAAGGAGGTATTGAACGTTGACGTTCGCCATTGCTCGATTGTCGACGATGACCGCACTCTCACTTGGGAGTTTGATCGTGATCGCTTCCACCTCATCTGCCTGCAGAGCCTCGTCACGAATGAGTTCGACCATCGCTTCGACGGCGGCTTGTGAGGGCGAGCCCACTGCATACTTCTTGATCGTGGTTGCGTTGATCTCAAACTGCGTTCCCAGCCCCGCCGAGAGCGCGGCGATCTCGTGATCGTCGTGCATTGCCTCCAGCCAGTTCGGTGAGCCGGAGAAGATATCGCTGACTCCATCACAGCCAGCAGCGATCATGCTCGATGCGAGTACTCCGTTGCTCGCTGGCATGCCAGCAAAGACAAATGCCTTTTCGATGTGGTGCGAATCGCGAACCCACGTCGTAACGCCAGAGGCGAGCTGCGATGCATAAGAGAGGAGGTATCTTGCCTCATCGCTGGTGAATCCCATGAGCGCTCCCGACGCTGCCGCCGAACAGAATGTTCCGACAACGGAGTGGCTTGACCACAGTCCCTTTGCTCGATCACGGTGGGCACTCTTTACGGAGCGGCCGACACGACAGCCGACGTCGTAGCCCACAATGATGGCGCGCAGTAGATCTGCACCCGAAGAGTTCTGAACTTCGCCGGTTGCGATCGCCGCTGGTACCAGGCTGCAACCGGGATGGCTAAGTGACTGAGCGTGTGAATCGTCGGTCTCTCCAGCGTGTGCCGCCATTCCGTTAGCAAGCGCTGCGCCAAATGGCGAGGTTCGAAGTGCGCGTCCAAGCACACTCGCGCCGCCGCCATTGCCGGCAATTGCCATCTCAACCCACGCCCTCGCTCGTACCCCAGCTGGTAGGACCGAACCCGATACGACGGCCGCGATCGAGTCGAGGAGATGAATCTTCGCGTTCTCGATCACTTCAATAGGCGGTTCGAGGTACCTCGCGTCACTGATGTAGCGAGCGAGCGCGCTCATCTCATTGCTGATATCGACACCGGTCAGAGCCCCCACTAGCTGACTGGCCTCTGTCGACCTGTCGCACCCTCCACCAACTGGTGAGCAAGGTCGTCGTAGCGCTGTTCGCGTTCAAGCATGTCGGTGATGCCGACGATGTCGTAGTACTCCTCAAGGCCGATGACCTGATCTCCCAACGTACCGATCGAGCCATCGCTCTTGATCGTCTCGAGCGCCTGGGTGACCGATTGAACTGCAGCGAACAGCAGTGCGGAGGGTAGACACACCGCCCGAACCCCGGCATCTTCGAGGTCTGCAAAGTTGTTCCTTGCCATACCGGCGGCTTGAGAGAGGATCGCCATAAAAGGTCCGGGAATCTCTCGTACTGCGCGACAGATCTCCTCAATTTGATCGACTCCCTGTGCCATGGTCATATCCGCACCCGCGTCGACGAAGAGTCGGCATCGTTCGATGGCCTCGTCCAGCCCTTCAATTCCATAGACGTCGGTTCGCCCAACGATGACCAGGTTTGGATCCGTGCGGGCATCAAGTGCAGCAGCGATCCGGGCCAACATCGCCTCCGTTGAGACGACCTCTTTGCCGGGAAGATACCCACAGCGGTTCGGGAAGACCTGATCGGAGAAAAATATTCCGGCGACACCTGCTGATTCAAAGGCTCGAACCATCGCATAGGTATTGTGCAGACCCCCAAATCCTGTGTCGGCATCTACGTAGACCGGGATTGTTACGGCCGAGCAGATTCTTTCGTAATGGTCCGCGTAGTCGCGTACATTGCTCTGTCCGAGATCGGGGGCAGCGAGAAGACTCCCGATCGCTGCAAACCCCCCTGCCATCACGGCTTCAAATCCCGCTCGCTCGATGAGCCGAGCGGACATCGCGTCAAAGGCGCCCGGCCACACGGTGAGTCCTGGTCGATTGAGAAGTTCTCTCAATCTGATTCGTCGAGTCGTCGCGTTTTCGTCAAGGTCCTGCTGCATAAACTCCCCTTAGTTCATGTACTACGAACGAACTCTTTTCCCACTTTTCTTCCCCAGTTAACCAAGATATTTACCTGTTTGGTGACCTGTTCGAATCGAAATGAACAGGTCG
>CAIVND010000177.1 GCA_903907185.1 uncultured Acidimicrobiaceae bacterium | reverse complement strand
GTGCTCGCTGCGCTCGCGAAGGCAAACGTCACCGATGATCTCACCACGCTTGGTAACCGTCGTTTTGGAAATGAGCTCATCGATAAGTTGCAGGTTGGCGATGTCGTCGCCATCTTGGATCTCGACAAGTTCAAACAGGTGAACGATCAGTATGGTCACTCGCGTGGTGATCAAGTGCTTCAGGAACTTGGGGTATTCCTCTCGAAAGAGACCGACAGCGATGCACAGGTCGCTCGCATGGGGGGAGAGGAGTTTCTCCTCATTTTCACAAAGACTCCGTATGGCGTTGCTTGTGAGCTTGTCAACAAACTCGTCAGCGATTGGCGTGCGACGCTGCCACTCAGTACCTTGAGCGCTGGTGTTGCCCTGCACCTCGACAATCAGTCTCCTTCACGCACCTACCACCTCGCAGATGAGGCGCTCTACTTGGCCAAGTCTCGAGGTCGAGATCAGGTCGTCGTTGCCGAAGAGACCTTGGATCATGAGCGGCTTCTTAGTGGAGGCGTCCGTAGTCAACTGCAGGCAGATCGAGATAATCCCGTACCGGTGTGGCTGTAGGCAGCAAATCAGCTCGAACTGCGAGGTTAGGCAACTCCGTGTGCTGCTGAGGGGGTGTCCCTCGCGTCCTTACGACTCGGCGCAATCTCATCAATCGCACGGCAGAGATCTTCGGTGAGCTCCCACTTCGCGCTCTCGGCATTTGCACGAACTTGTTCGGGCCACGTTGCACCAGCGATGACAGAGGTCACCCCGGGAACGTACAGCAGTCGTGCAAGGGCGACGTCAAGGAGTGTTCGGCCATGTTCTTCAGCGAGCGCGGTGAGCCTTTCGATCACGTCGAAATTCTCTTCCGTGAATACTGCCTCTTTGCGAGCATCGCTTGCGGTACCAAGTCGAGTGCCCTCGAGAAGGGGAGCACCTCGTTTGAACTTTCCCGTCAAAAGGCCATGGTAAAGAGGAAAGTATGCGTTAAACGCAACAGAGGTCCTCGCGCATTCGGGGATCACGTCGAACTCCTGCTTCCGATTCAAAAGGTTGTAGTCGTTCTGCACACTGGTGAAGCGAGGGCTTCCCTCCCTCACGGCGAGTTCAGCCTCTTGCATTTGGGCAACCGAGAAGTTTGAGCAGCCGATCTCGCGAACGAGGCCCTCGGCAACGAGCTCGCTGAGTGCACCAAGAGTCTCTGCGATTGGCGCATTCAGATAGGGATGGTGGATCTGGTAGAGGTCGATGTAGTCCATGTTGAGGCGGTCGAGGCTCGCAAGGCACGAGGCTCGGACCGTATCTGGCGGCCCGTCGTACTTCGTCGCAACGATCGAGCGGTCGCGATCGTGAGCGAGGGCGACTCCAAGACACTCTTCGCTTCGCCCAGCCCCGTAGGAGTCCGAGGTATCGAAGTAGTTGATGCCACAGTCAAGTGCGGCACGCACCACCTCGCTTGTCTGGTCTTCGCCAAAGCGTTGGCCGAAGTTATTACATCCAAGGCCAATGACCGAAACTTCCAGGGTGCCGATAGGGCGTAGTTCCATGCTCCTAGCCGGGGCAGGTTGTGGAGATGAGCGATGACACCTTCGTGAGCGCCTGCTCGAATACCGTCGCCTGCTTGATCTTGTCCGCAATGAACGCAGCCCGGTGCGTTTTCCCTGAGCTTGTTGCAGTGGTCTCCGCAAGCTGAGCTCTTACGAGAAGCGCATTGATCTTTGTCTCTGCCTTAGTAATCCGGGCGAGGTCCGCCGTAGCGTTGGAACAGCTGAACTTCGCAGGCAATTGACCGTTTGAGGCGATCTTTTCGATCCGTAGGACTTCTGAGCGCAGATGCCGGAGTGGACCCGGCCGCGAACCGTGCGAGCTTGCGGCCGCGGCGGACGCGCCAACACCGAGGAGCAAAATAAAGGCGATGGTGCCTGGAAGAATTCGCAGCTTCACCGGTGATCCCCCTTGACTATGTCAATCTCTTGATCGATTGCTTCACCGGAGTATGGCACAGATCCGCACTCGTTGACCAGCACTTTGTATCGTCGAAACGTTGGTCTTGGCACGAAAAGCCACTTCTCTCAAGGCTTTTGGCCAAATTGGCGAATGGACAGTCGCTGGTGTCGGATCGACGATAATCTCGGCGAGTCCGCTGATTAGTTCATTTTCTCCCTGAGTAGCTCCTAACCTAAGCTGCACGAAACTGATCGCAATAAATCTCCCCAGTAAAAGGAGCACCCGTGGCACGGATCGTATTGGGCATTGGAACGTCGCACACTCCGCTGTTGTCGCTGCCGGGCGACCGGTGGTTTGAGTACTCCCAGGGAGATCTACGGAACCCGGAGCTGGTCTTTCCCCCTGACGGAATCGCGATGTCCTACGACGAAGCCGTATCGAGCTATGTCAAACAAGATATTAAAGATCGCCTTCAAGACGAGAATGACTTTGCGGTGAACTCGGCGCGCTGTACCGCTGCCCTCGACAAACTTGCCGAAGTCCTTACCGCCGTCAAGCCCGATGTGACGGTCATCGTCAGCGATGATCAGGACGAATGGTTTTATGACGACAACATGCCGGCGTTTGCGATCTACTGGGGAGACCGTGCTCCGGTGATTCCCCGCCCACCGGGACCCATGGGAGCGATTCGATCGCCCGAGATGATTCAGCTGATCAGTGATGGTTACGGAGACCAGTACGTCGATGTCGAGATTGCAAGTCCGCTCGCTCGGTATCTCATCGAGTACCTCATGGACCATGACTTTGACATTGCGCAGATGAACTACGTGAATGAGCAGTACGGCGGAAAGGTCGCCCGTCACTATCCCACGAGGGACGGGGAGCTCGACGCTGTACGCACCACCGCACCCCGTCAGCAAGGTCTTCCTCATGGGTTTTCCTTCATCGTGAGACGACTCTTTGGGAACAAACCAGGAGCAATCTTGCCGGTGATCCAAAACACCTGCTATCCGCCGAACCAGGTGACACCCAGGCGCTGCTACAACCTTGGGCTCGAGATCGCGAAGGCGATTGAGGCGTGGGACGAGGACATCACCGTCGCGGTCATTGCCTCAGGTGGGCTCAGTCATTTTGTTGTTGACGAGGATCTTGATCGCACGCTCTTGAAGGCGCTTGAGGACAAAGATGGAGAGACAATGCGGAGTCTTCCTCGCCACCGTCTCTATTCGGCCACCTCAGAGTCGATGAACTGGGTAACGGTTGGTGGCGTGATGGAGAGCTCGCCGCTCAAGATGTCCCTCGTTGACTATGTGCCGGTCTATCGGACCGAGGCTGGCACCGGAGGCGGTTGGGCATTCGCCCTCTGGCAGTAGCAGCATCGTTTCAGTTGCTCGGTTTTGATGATGTCAAAGGCCTCGCCAACTCTGCTTTGCCACAGAGCGGCCTTTGCGCGGTAGTGGCCTACTAGGGGCGGTGGGGTAGATGATCCAGGGCGACAACATGAAAGCACTTGGAGCGCGTCAGCTTCCGCTCAGCGGAGTTGTGGCGATTGAGGTCGGCGGATCTCTTCCCAGCCGATTACTCGCGAAGCTGCTCCGTGATCATGGATGCATCGGGTTTCCTCCCTGAGGGTGTAGCTCCGAGTTGGTCGGTCTACTTCGGGGTTGACGATTGCGATGTTGCGCTTAAAAAGGTTGTCGAGCTCGGTGGATCGGTCATTCGTGAGGCTGAGGACACGCCCTATGGGCGTCTTGCTACCGCGACTGATCCAAACGGTGCAGGCTTCAAACTCATGGCTCCCAACGAGATGATGCCCTTTTAACCCAAACGGGTAGGCGCTAGCAGGTGCTAGCTGTCGGTTGGTGCTGCTGTTTCATCGTTCGTCTGCAGTAGGGCTGGGATGGTCGCGCTTGACTACCGTCTCCGATTCAAGCTGCAAGAGCGTGGTCTTGAGTGGGAGCCCACCTCCGTAGCCAACGAGCGAACCGTTTGCACCGATAACTCGGTGGCAGGGAATGATCAGAGCAATGGGGTTCACATGGTTCGCCATGCCGACCGCGCGTGGTGCCTTTGGCCTTCCGATGTTGCGGGCGATCTCGCCGTAGCTCTTTGTTGTGCCGTATTCGATACCAAGGAGCGCCTGCCAGACTTCGAGTTGAAAGGGTGTCCCCGAGGGAGCGAGTGGGGTGGTGAACGCAGTAAGTTCGCCTCGAAAGTACGCCTCAATCTCACCCATCACGCCCTTGAGTGGTGTCTCGTCTTGGACGTATTCGTCAGGGAGATCATCCCAAGGTCCGACGAGGGGAAGACGGAGTTCGACCAGTGCAACTCCGTCACTGACGAGCAGCATCTCTCCGACTGGTGTTGTAAAGATGGTGAAATAGCGCTCCGGTCGAGGTGCGACGAAGACGGATTTGATCTCGTTGGTGGGGAGAACTTTTGTTGCTGATGGGGTCATCGATCGGTACCTCTCACTAGTAATGGTCTCACAACGAATGGCTTGCCCAAAGGTGGATCAGCGCGTAAGAGCGCCATGGCCGCCAGGCCTCAGCGATCATGAGTGCGCTCTTTGGATCGCCCGCAAGTCCCTTCGCCTCAAGCGCTCGGCGTACCCCGAGATCGCTCGGGAGAAAGGCATCGGGGTCGGAGAGGCCGCGCATCCGGACATAGGCCGAGGTCCATGGCCCGATTCCAGGGATCCGTTCGAGTGCACGTGCTGCTTCATCTCGGTCGGCGCCCGCATGGAGGTCGACGGTCTGTCCAGCGAGCGCTCTTGCAAGCAAAAGAACGGTTGCGCGACGTGACTTCGGCATTCCGACGTCGAGAGAGTTGAGCGTGCCGAGACGTTCGCTGCTGGGAAAGAGATGGGTGAGCGATCCGGAGGCAACGTCAAGCTGGTCACCATAACGCGTGACAAGGTTTGCCGTCAGCCGACGCGCTGCAGCTACCGAAACCTGTTGTCCAAGAACTGCTCGTACCGCAAGCTCCTCAGCGTCAACTTGACCGGGTACTCGTCGTCCTGGATGGTTGGTGACAAGGGGACCGATGACCGCGTCGTCGCCCAGCATCTCAACGATGGCGATGGGATCCGCGTCAAGGTCCAACAGACGACGACAGCGCGCGACGGCGGTGGTGAGATCTCGAAGATCATCGAGCCGAAGCTCGACTGCGACGGCGTTGTTCTCTCGAGCGGACAGAGGTTGGGAGAGGCTCACGACGCCAACTCCATGGGCAAGACGCAGAGTTCGGCGATAGGTCTCGTCGACGACCTCTTCGATACCGGGAACCGCGCGCGTACCGAGGAACTCGAGAAGGTCAAGAAAATTGAATGGCGATCGATAGGGAAGTCGAAGGGTAACTGTCATGGGACCGTTGCTAAGAATGCGCTGACGACGCACTCGATCTCGGAGCCTGCTTGGTGACTCAGCGAAAGTTGTCTGTATCGTCTCGTTGAACTGGCGGATCGAAGAAAAGCCGGCGGCAAACGCGACCTCGCTCATCGCAAGATCGGTTGATTCAATGAGCAGACGCGCCGTCTCACACCGCTGTGCTCGTGCGAGTGCCAGTGGACCGATACCGAGTTCGCTCTGCAGATGTCGGTTGATCTGCCGCTCGCTGTAGCCAAGGCGTCGGGTGAGTCCGCTCACTCCCTCGCGATCGACGACGCCAGAGAGGAGCGCCTCGTCAGAGACACCCTCCTCGTCGATGCGCGATCGTCTGCTCATAACTGGTAGTACGTCGTAGCGCCTCACAAAGATCAGTGATCGGTGAAGTTCCTCCGCCGATCGTAACGGGGAGTGGCTGTTTGAAACGTCCAGCTCGGATCTTACTTGGGACGTTCGACCTCGGCCTTGATGCGCATCAGTGTCGTTTGCATCCCATCTCGATTCGTCTTACTGCGCGCCCAACCAAAGAGGGCCCAGTAAAGGCGCATTGGCAGGGTATTCGGGAGAGTGAAGGACTCTGTCACATCGGCTCCATCGCCCGATGGAGCAATCTGGTAGCTCCACTCATTCGTCTTGTTTTCTTTGAAGTTGACCTCAAAGGCAAACTCTTGATCGGGAACACTCCGAACAACGGTGCAGTTGGTCCAGTAGATCGGACCCCGTCCGTTTCGCTTCACATGGCCGCGAAAGTGTGCACCGACCTTTGGTCCGGTCGCACCGTCAAGCCACTCGGCCTCGAAGGTCTCGGGACTGTACTCGCCGATTCTTGTGACGTCGCTAACGAGCTCCCAGATCTTTGCCGCAGGAGCTTTCATGTGGACCGTCACTGAACCGTTCATGTGTTCACCCTACCGACCTCCCTCCAATCTGAGAGCGTTTCTTCTTTGGCATCCGCTCCACGGTAGGCTCCGTCGATGCATCGCCTCCGGCTCTGGACTGTCGCATCCTCGAGCGCAGCTCCGATACTGCTGATTGGAGGATGGACTCTCGCACAGTCGCGTCAACCAGCTGACTATGACCCAATCCGTGACACGATCAGTGCACTGGCTGCCCGAGGAGCAACCGACCGTTGGATCATGACGACCGCGCTCGCCGGCCTCGGTGCGAGCTATCTTCTGACCGCGGCAGGTCTCGAACCTGCCGGACGCCTTGGTCGTTGGGTGCTGGGTTTCGGCGGCATCGCGACCGTTGGAGTTGCCGCCTTTCCTCAACCCATAGAGGGCAACTCGGTTGCTCACAGCATCGCTGCGTCACTTGCCTTCGTCGCTCTTGCTGTGTGGCCGGCCTTTTCGATCCGCCAGGGGGAGCGCGTGGGTGCTCTTCGACCAAGGTTCGCGCTCTCGGCGGCATTGGCCATGGTGGGCCTCATTGTCTGGTTTGGGTTCACACTGCATGGAGATAATCGCGGCCTCGCAGAGCGTCTCGCCGCTGGCGCAGAGGCATGTTGGCCGCTGGTAGTAGCTCTTTCGCTTCGCCGCCTCCGTAGCCAGCGAACCTCTACCTCGGGAATAGGCTCTGCTGTGGCGTAGGTGCATGATGGTCCGGACAGAGTGTCCTTGACCGGTTTCGCGCCAAAGAGGGTGAGAGAAGCTTATGGATCACTTTCCCAAGAACCAGTGGTACGTCATCGCGTTGACCGAGGAGATTGCTCACCGACCTCTGGCGCGTACCGTCTGTGATGAGAACATTGTCTGTTATCGGCTGCCAGATGGAACGCCGGTAGCGCTCGCGGACCGTTGTTCACACCGTCGCTACCCACTCTCGCTCGGACAACTCGATGGTGCGACCCTGATCTGTGGGTATCACGGCTTTAGCTATGACTGCACAGGGACCTGTATCGCAGTTCAGGGACAGAGTCGTATCCCCGCGCAAGCAGATGTGCCGAGTTACCAGCTTGTCGAGCAAGGAATGTGGACCTGGGTTTGGATCGGTGACGAAGACCCCGCTGGCAAAAAGCCTCCTTTGACACCATGGCTTGAGGGCAAAGACGGCTGGATGGCGATCTCCGCAATGGCCCCGATCGATTGTCGCCATAGCTTGCTCGTTGACAATCTGCTCGATCTGTCCCACGAGACCTTTCTCCACGGTGGCTACATCGGTACTCCAGAGGTATCGACCACGCCCATCACCACGACCGTTGATCGCGAGAACAGCATCGTTCGAGTCGACAAGCACATGGAGGCGGTTGAGTGTCCGCCGTTTTACGAACGAACGACCGGACTCACCTCGCCGATCGACCGATGGCAGGACATCGAGTTCTTTGCACCGGGTTTTTACCTATTGCATGTTCGGATTGCACCAGCAGGCAGCGCACCGCGAGCAGATGGCCGAGATGATGGTGCCTTTCACGTCAAAGTGCTCTACGGGCTTACGCCGTCGACTGCTGATCGGACCTATGACTTTTGGGCGGTCTGTCGAGATTTTGCCCTTGACGATACCGAGATCGACACCTACCTCGATGCGATGCAGCGCGAGATCGTCGTTCAAGATGTCGACGCGCTCAACATCTTGGAGCAACGTATTCAAAACGACCCCAATCCCTTTGAGGTCGTGCTTGGTATCGATCGAGGCGCACTGACGGCCCGGCGAGTAATTCAGGCGCTCTGCGGTGGCTATACCGATCGACCACTTGCCAACGACGAGATCGAGGAACCCGCGATGGTAAAAAAGTAGCGTGATTGCGGAGATCGGCCCGTAGTCTTGCAACTTGTGGTGGCCAACGAGCCAGCACCATCCGTCGATAGGGGAGAAGATGACTACTGCTGAGACAACCGGCGAGACCGAGAAGGTCGACTTTTGGTTTGATCCCATGTGTCCCTGGGCGTGGATCACCTCTCGGTGGATGCTTGAGGTGGAGAAGGTCCGACCGGTGAAGACCACTTGGCACGTTATGTCGCTCTCTGTACTTAACGCGGGCCGTGATCTTTCAGAGTCGTACCTCGCTCGCATGGACAAGGCATGGGGGCCTGTGCGGGTGTTGATTGCAGCGGAACAGACGGTTGGGAATCAGGCCCTCCTTCCCCTGTACACCGCGATGGGAAATCGGATTCATCTCGAAAAGCAGGACATCTCCGAGATCGTTCCCGCCTCACTTGAAGAGGCAGGCCTTCCTGCTGCGCTCGCTGATGCCGCAACAAGCACCATCTATGACGAGGCACTCAAAACCTCCCACCACCAGGGTATGGATGCTGTTGGTTATGAGGTGGGTACTCCCGTTATTCACATCGGTGACGTTGCCATCTTTGGTCCCGTGATCACACCAGCGCCGGTCGGCGAAGAGGCAGGCAAACTCTGGGACGGTGTGCGCCTCGTTGCCGGTACTGATGGATTCTTCGAACTCAAGCGCTCTCGCGATCGTAAGCCGATCTTCGACTGAGAGTCGCACCCGCGCTGGCGTCGTTCGTACCTCATCACCGTCAGCAGCACAATCTGGAATGCATATCTCTCGAGCGCGAGATGGAAGTTCACGATGCACCTCAAAGATCGCACCTTAGAGATCTGCAAGTTCTCAGTTCATCTCTGCACGACAAAGCCAGCGGTTTCTTGCGGATGAGTCACCTAGGGAATAGCTAAGGGTTTTCCCCAATAGCGAAACCAACTGTTGATCCACAATCCTGGTGATGTGGCCGGTAGTTACGGCTCTTGAAGGTTGTGACAAGAGAGACAGAGGTTCGCATGACGACAGTGCAACTTGAGAGCTCATCCACCTGGCACGAACCGAATGGTGAGTGGGCTGTTGAGACTCATGGACTTACGAAACGATTCGGCGACAAGCTTGCCGTGAACGGGGTCGAGCTCCTCGTCCCGCGCGGGTGTGCATTTGGTTATCTCGGACCGAACGGAGCTGGCAAGACAACACTCATTCGGGTTCTTTTGGGATTGACACGCGCCGACGGGGGAACGATGTCCCTCCTCGGTTTTCCCGTCCCGAGTCAGCGCGCTGCAGCACTGGCTCGAGTGGGAGCGATCGTCGACGAACCTCGATTTCATGGACACCTCACGGGCCGGCAGAACCTGCAGATTTTGGCGGCAGCTCGGGAGCCAGCGGCACGGGGTCGAATTGACTCGGCGCTTGATCGCGTCGGCATCCTTCATCGTGCAAACGACAAGGTGTCGAAATACTCAATGGGTATGCGTCAGCGTCTCGGCGTAGCCGCGTGTTTGATCGGCGATCCGCAGCTGCTCATCCTCGATGAACCGATGAACGGCCTGGATCCTGCGGGAATGCAGGACATGAGAGACATGATCCTCTCTTTGGTTGCAGAGGGACGCACAGTGGTTCTCTCATCCCACCTCCTTGACGAGATCGAGCGCACCTGTGATGCCGTCGCAATCGTCGACCAGGGGAACGTCATCCGACAAGGAGCAATCTCCGAACTGCTCTCTGGGACAGCGGTCTCGATCGAAGTTGATTGTGCCGATCCTGATCGAGCACTGTCGCTCATTGACAACAGGTTCGACCGTGGCTCTGTCACGACTGGAGCTCAGGGACTGAAGATCATGCTGCCGGCCGGGACCCAACGCGACGTCATCGCTGAGGTCAACCGAGTGCTCGTGGAGGGCGGTATCTCGGTCTACCGGCTCCAAGAGATACATGCTTCATTGGAGTCGTGGTTCTTAGAGGTTACGAGCAGGCTGGGAGAGACCCAATGATTACGGCATCGACAGAAGAAGAGGCGACTGGTACCGAGAGCCATGTCTCACCTGATCGCCGAGGGATGTGGATCCCGAATGGCGCGATGGTTGGCGCAAGGGTCTTGGAGCTGCGCAAGCGACGCGGCCTCATGGTCACCCTGACACTGGTCACCGTGGGAATTCCCACGGTGTTCTTGGTAATCCGATTGATCCTTCATGTAATAGCGCCGAGGACCTACGGCCCCGCAGGTGGATATGACATCTATAGCGCCCTGGTCTCTGGCGTTCTCTATGTTTTTGGCTTTATCGTCGCGGCGATGCTGGGGGCCACCGCGGGCTCTTCAGATCTCACCGATGGGATGTTCCGCCATCAGGTGGTAACTGGACGTTCGCGGTTGGCGCTCTACTTGGCCAGGATCCCCGCTGGACTCGCGATCATCATGCCTCTCGTCGCGGTGGGGTTCACCATCGTCTGCACGGTCTGTGTCTTTGCCGCTCCAACAACCCTTAGCTACCAGGGTGTGAATGTACCCGCAGGGCTTTCGAACACTGGCCTTGAGCGATGGGCCTCGAGCCATGCAAGCGAGGTGATCTGTAACTTCGGCGTGAGGATCGATGACTCCACGGCTCATGCTGCGACGCTTACGGAGGTGCTCAACTACTACCCATGTGGACAGGGACGTAAGGGTGGACCCTCGATCAACGCGGGTCCCGGCGGTATTCAGAACCCGCCGCAACCATCGCGTAGCCAAATTCGAGAGGCGACCAACCTCATCGTCACGATGAATTATCCCGATTACTCCCGACAGTTCTTGACGCCCTCAATCTCGTTGATGGTCAAAAGTGGTCTGTGGCTTGAACTCGAAGCCCTCATTGGCTTCGTCGTTGGGTTAGGACTTGGTTCACTGATTGGCCAGCGCACAGCAGCGGTGGTGTTAATGATTGTTCTCGAGGTGGTGATGACACCTATTCTCTCTCGGGCGCGTATCCCTCACCTCATCAATCTCCAGCGAGCGGTCGTTGGGCTCGCTACCGCTCATCTTGCGCCTGGAGGTCTCCCGGTCTTGGGCGGCGGGGGTGGTGGTCCCGGGGGAGGTGGTGGAAACTCCGGGCTTGTTCCAGAGTCCACGACGGTCGCGATCTGCGTCATTCTCGCCTGGCTGATCGGCTGGACGGTCCTTGGGGCACGAAGAATGATGACGAGGGACGCGTGACTCATGGGCTGGGGAGTCCGCGATGTCCGTGGCTCTCGGCGGGAAGTACTGCAGTTCTCAATACTCTTGGCCTTTAGGTCAACCAAGATCACGCTCGGATGCCCAGTTGGTCAGCTGGTGCCGGTTTGAAAGCTGGAGTTTTCTCAGCACGGATGAGACGTGCGATTCAACAGTTTTTGTTGATATGCCGAGCTCACCGGCGATGTCGCGATAGGCATAGCCTCGTGCGATAAGGCGTAACACCTGCCGCTCACGTGGCGTTAGCTGATCGAGTTCGACATCAAGCGAAGCCACAAAGTCTTCACCCTTGCTACCGGCAAAAGCGTCGAGAACAAAGCCGGCGAGACGCGGCGAAAAGACGGCATCGCCTGCAGCGACGCGCATGATCGCCTCGATGAGCTCGGTGCCTGAGATATTTTTTGTCACATAACCTCTCGCTCCTGCTCGCACGATCGAGATGACGTCCTCTGAGGCGTCCGAGACCGAGAGTGCAAGGAAGCGAATCTCCGGGTTGGTCCGATGAACCTCACGGAGCACCATGAGTCCTCCGCCATGAGGAAGGTGTACGTCGAGCAGAACAACGTCGGGGCAGCGCTCACCGATGAGATCGATCGCCGCGGCGACCTCGTCTGCCTCACCGATGATCGTCACCGAGCCCGAGATCTCGGCTCGTATTCCTGCTCGCATGAGTTCGTGATCATCGACGAGAAAGACTCGTGGTTGGTCGCTCATAACTTTCGACGTGGGATCGCGAGTTCTATCTCGGTGCCCGACCCCAGTTCACTCTTCACAACGGTGCGACCACCGTGCTGGTCCATTCGACCTCGGATTGACCACGCAATCCCGTGCCGGTCGCTCGCAACCTGAGTTGTGTCGAATCCTGTGCCCGTGTCGCGGATGAACATCGTGATCAGCTCGGGCTCGACCTCGATATAGATCGACACGATCGGTGCTCCGGACCATTTTGCCGCGTTCACTGCAGCCTCTTTGCCAGCAGCGAGCATGGCAAGAAGGTGTTCATCGACTGCGCAGTCTCCGACGATGACGAGCTCAACCCGCACGCCGTAGTCATCTTCGACCTCGGCCTCAATGCGCTTTGCGACCGTACTGACCGTTTCGACCTGGTTCGATGCCTCACCTGCATGGTTGGGGTCAAAGAGCCATTTGCGAAGTTCACGCTCTTGTCCTCGAGCGAATCGTCGGACAGCCTGCTCATCGCCCGCTGAGCGTTCGATCAGGGTGAGTGTCTGTAGGACAGAGTCGTGCAGGTGGGCGACCATCGTTGCTCGTTCCTCTGCACGCACGCGTTCGCGCCGTTCATGAGAAAGGTCGCGAACAGTTTCGAGCCACCACGGCGCAAGCAGTATGAGTAACCCTCCAAGGAGTGTGATCGCTCCTAAGAGCGAGGGAACAGCGGCACCCCAAATCCCGCCTACTCGACTGAGAACCACCAGTCCGATGATGATAAGTACCGCTCCTGCGAGGACTCGCGCTGCGAGCGCGCGTCGACTGGTCGGCGTGTGCGCAAGTATTGGCGCGGCACTGATTGTCGCGTCGATGCCTGCGCGCTCGTCAGCAGAGGTGCCACGCCAGACAGCAAAAAGTCCGATCACACTGAGGGCGACGGTCCACGCGAAGCTCCCGAGTTGGTGGAGACCAATTGAGTGGAACAACATCAAGGTGACGACGATCGCGATAAAGATGACGAAGATTGTGTGACGTTGCTTTTCATGGCGGGTGAGCCGTTCGATGATCGATTGATCCTCGCCTGATCGGCGAACGGTGATCCACGTTGTGACATAGGCGAGGAGACCAACTCCTCCGGCAAGTGCGCCGAGAGCGAAGAGGATGCGGATCGTCCGCTCGCTCACTCCGAAACGGATCGCAATGCCTCCGGCGACTCCGCCAAGTACCGCGTTTTCGCGTGAGCGTCGGAACGGGCGCTGTGGAGTTCCGAGAGTCGGTCTATCCGCGGTGGTTACCGGCATGGCCTTCCTCCCTCCCGATCAGCTCGTCGATGGGGTAATTCTGACACGAAGTGTCCGCTGAAGAACTAAGGGATAGCCCTGAGGTAGCCGGTTACCCTCCTTCTGTCTCTCAGGGTCAATCCCCACAGATCGGGGACGTTCTTCTTCCTACGATGGCCCTATGAACTCAGACAGCGAAGGCATGGTTCCAACTCCGAAAGATCCTGGCGGTGTCGACGGCACTCCATCGAACGACGAGCCATCGATCAGCGACGGCGAAACGACAGCTGGATCTCCCGATCCTTTAAGCCAGAGGTCGCATCTGCGCCGAAGCGTCACCCACCGGATGATCGGCGGGGTCGCTGGGGGGATCGCCGAGCGTTTGGCCATCGAACCGACAGTCGTGCGTGTTGTATTCGTCATCCTTAGCTGCCTGTGGGGCTTCGGTATCGCTGTCTATGTTGCGATGTGGATTCTCCTGCCGAGTGCTGAAGACGAGGTGGGAATCGCGCATGAACATGAGCCGCACCCGCGCTGGTTGTCCATCGCGCTCGGCCTGTCGCTGGTAGCGCTTGCACTAATCGCTAGCGCGACGTTTGGCCGTATTCCGCGCCTCGGCATTGGGACTGGTGTCCTCTGGTTGATCTATATCGGCGTCCTTGCCATTCTCGTGCTCCGCTCCGAACGGCGACGGATGTCGCTCGGCAAGGCAGTCGCTGGCGTCTTTCTTTTGCTATCGAGTCTGGTGATTTTATTCGCCGCAGTATTTTTCGGAGTGCTGGATTCGACAGGAGTTTCTATGGCTGGGGGGACCGGTACTCGGCTCTGGCAGCCGTCGTCAATCTCGGAGACCGTTCACGTGTATCGCACAGAGTTCGGCGCTTCGACGGTCGATCTGACGGCAGTAAAGTTCCCGGCCTCCGGGTTTGCTCTCGCAGCGTCAGTCGCCGTTGGAGAGTTAATCATTGAGGTGCCGATGAATGCGGTCGTCAATGTGAAGACGCACGTCGGAATCGGTTCGATCTCATATGACAATGGCCCGAATTCGTTTTCAACAGGAACTTTCCAGGTGCTTCCAAGTGGCCTGAGCCCCACACAACTGCGAAGAGCACCGCACCTTTCGATCGATGCGGAAGTTGGATTCGGACACATCCAAGTGGACCGCGGGTCGACCTTCGGCGCCAACTAAATGGATCGGAATGGTCGGTCGTGGATCGGTCTGCGGTCCTTGGGCGACCGGCAGGATTGAAAGGTGAGGAGTACTTGGTGCGGTTAGTGAACGCTAATGAGATCAACGACGAAGACGAGCGTCTCGTTCGGCTTGATCACGCCACCAGCGCCGCTTGAGCCGTAACCGAGTGCCGGCGGAATCGTCATCCGACGACGACCGCCTTCGCGCATGCCTTCAACACCCTGCTCCCACCCGGGAATCACATGACCGGCTCCAAGGTGGAAGCTGAAGGTCTCGTCTCGATCCCACGAGGCGTCGAATTGGTTACCGTCGGACCAGGAGACGCCGACGTAGTGGACCTCAACGGTGTGCCCGCTGGTTGCCTCAGCGCCGGTGCCGACGACCTCATCTTCGAGAACAAGGTCCGCGGGTGCATCGGTGGTCGGGATGTTGACTTCGGGTTTGGTGTCGTTGCTCATGGTCCAAACAATACGTCACGTCACTGTGAGTAGGCACACCCAAGCCCCTGCACGAGGATCCCCGCAGAGGTGGCGAGGGCGTGGCCGGTAGGCTGGCTGTGCTGTGGCAATCCTCGTCGATCTTCAAAGGGTAAATGCCCGGCTTTCCACACGCGTACTGTTCGCTGACTGTTCGCTGACCGTTAGCGACGGTGATCGTATCGGCGTCGTCGGGATCAATGGAACGGGTAAGTCAACCTTGCTCCGTGTCATGGCGGGAGAGCTCAAGCCCGACAGCGGACAGGTGCTTCGTGGACGAAATACTCGCGTTGGCTATCTCATCCAAGAGCCCTCCCTGCCCGCCGGTACTGTTCTGCAAGCGGTAGGCGAAGGTTGGGAGTCACGTGCGATCCTCGAACGTCTAGGTCTCGGGTCGATCGTTGATCGCGACGTTGCTGAGCTCTCCGGGGGACAGGCAAAACGAGTCGCCCTCGCACAGGTTCTCGCACAACCAAGCGACCTTTTGATTCTCGATGAGCCAACGAACCATCTCGATCTAGCCGCGGTGGACTGGCTCGAACAGCGTCTCGCGAGCTTTCGCGGTGGACTGGTGATCGTCTCGCATGATCGTCACCTTCTCGATCGAGTGGTGAACCGAATGGTGGAGCTCGATCGGGGGCACTGTCACGTGCACACCGGTGGTTATGCCTCCTACCTCGATGCCAAGGCGGTGCGCGAAGAGGTAGCGGTTGCACAGGAGTCGACGCGCGCAAACCTCGCTCGACGAGAGCTCGCGTGGCTTCGCCGCGGCGCACCCGCGCGCACCCGTAAACCACAGGCGCATATTGATGCTGCGCTGAAACTTATCGAGGGCCGTAAGGAGTCAGCAGCTCGCCCGGGCGAGC
>CAIVND010000176.1 GCA_903907185.1 uncultured Acidimicrobiaceae bacterium | reverse complement strand
GGCGACGCCGACCGCAGGCATCAACCCTGCACCGGCGGCCCCGACCCTCATCAGCCGTGCAGAGCAGGCCGATGCCCCCTACTGCTACAGCTGTGGCGACTCGATGCAGCGTGCGGGTTCTTGCTACGTGTGCTCGAGCTGCGGGACCACCAGCGGCTGCAGCTGATGTCGAGTTGCATGCGAAAGACAGCGAAAATTGTATGCGAAAGACAGCGGAGTTGCATCTGAGAGACAGTGCGATTGCATCCGAAAGACAGTGCGATTGCATGGAGTGACAGTTGAGGAATGCAAGAAGAGGGAGCGGCCTGCTGGCCGCTCCCTCTTCTTGTCGGTCGAGGGCAGATGCCTTCTCCGTTGTCGTGAT
The DNA here is from genome assembly GCA_903907185.1 of uncultured Acidimicrobiaceae bacterium. Classification (GTDB taxonomy): domain Bacteria; phylum Actinomycetota; class Acidimicrobiia; order Acidimicrobiales; family Bog-793; genus CAIVND01. Next base: position 7,151 of record CAIVND010000176.1, on the reverse strand, counting down.
GTCAGCTCAAGGCACGAACTGCACGTTCAGTGAGCCTGATGGCTTGATTGGTCGGCATCTCGACCAGGCCCGCGCCCTCTAGCTTCTGAAGACTCATCGTCAAGTTCGCTGATTGGGCGACGCCGTTCAACGGTGTCTCTGTTGAGTAGATGCGGTAGAGCAGGCTGAGGTCACCTGCGTTGAGGTTCGCGAGATACCGAGCGCGCGCTGAAGCCGTGGTCGCAGCGATCTCGGGCTGAACGACAGGCACGATGCTCAGTCCAGTCGATGAGCGCTTGAGGCACATTCCCACCTCGCGGAGTTTCTCCTCGAGGACGGTGACGACATCCTCCACCTCCGGAAGGAGGGCGCTGGTTACCTGCGCGAGCTCCACCAGGGGCACCCCTCTCTTCTGGCCAGCGAGATAGCGGCCGACCGCTTCGATCAGGGTTGGCTCGCACGTGGTCGTCTCGGGAGTGTCGATGGCCTCGAGAAGCGTCAGACAGAGCGCATCGAGCACGGCGACCAGCGTGGAGACAGCAAGCACCCCCGCATCTCCGGTCTCTTCGAGACGTTTGATGGTTGCCGATGAGACTCTCGAGGTGTTGGCAACCTCGCGACTCGTCAGCCCGAGCTCCATCCGTCTGCGGCGAAGGAGGCGGCCGTCGATCTTCATGGCGCCAGCCTGGTCACGGAGATGCCCAGGCGGTGGGTCCACCGGGTGGTCTCGATGGACTTGCGACTTGCACTCGATCCGCGGAGAACCACGCCTGTGTCTCGTGTCACTAGCTTGAGGAGTCGTCCGACCCACTTGTCGGTCACCTCTGCATCCTTCGTGCCGTGGACCAAGAACCTGTCCGACCGTGATTGCACGAGCTCTCTGAAGATGTGCTGTGCCGCCAGGAGCGGGCGCGCTGCGAGCGGCACGTCGATCTCACCGTCGGCTGTCTGGACCGACGAGCCATCCGCTGCGACTTGATGGCTGAGGACCTCGGGGACCTTGTCGACACTGATCCCCAAGGTCGAGAGCGCACAGGCGGCGGTCTCGCAGGGGCGGTACAGGCGACCGACTTGAGCCCACTCGTGGGGCTCGAGGTGGCGTTCGAGCCCGGCGACCATCCCACGCTGGATCCATCGAACGACATCAACCTTGGGGTGCCAGCCTCGGGTGAACGCCGCGGCCTGTGCACCACGCACGATGGCCGTGACCTCGTTGATGTCATTGGTGTGGGCTGTGATCTCGTGGAGGTGGCGAGCGAGGGAGTCCTCATCCACCACCGGAGAGGTGTCGAGCCACTGAAGCATGGCCTCCTTTCCCAAGCGGTGCTGCTCTTCGACGAGCCGGTATTCCTCTCGGCTCAGAACCTCCTCCGCCACGTCGAGGAAGCCAAGGAAGTGGGAGTCAGGCGTCACCGGGAAGGCCGTGGATGCCGCAGCCTGGTTGACCACGCCCGACTCAGCCCTGCGGCTGAGGAAATCCCCGAGCTCGATGGTCGTCGGACAGAGCGACAGCTCGGCATCCTCGCGCTCATCGGCGCTCTCGATGTCATAGACGAGCCACGTTCGCACCCCGAGGGAACAGGAGACAGTCGACAGCGAGCGGAGGGAGTTTGGCGGGAGCAGGTGAGCGCCCGCCACCACGAGGTCTTCGACAGCTCCTGCCGCCAACCAGCTGTAGGCCAAGAGGACGGCGTTGGCGCTCGCTCGACCTCTGGTGGAGGAGTTGATGTCGTGACCAAGGGCGTGCAGGACGTCGATCCAGAGGAGCTGGCCCTTCTCGGTTGAGTTGGGGCGCGCTCGCATCACCGCCCAACCGGGTCGCTCTGCAAGGAGTTCACGGTCTGCTCCGACTGGGTCGGTCAAGGTCGAGACCTTGAACAGCGTGCTCATGATGCACTGCCCTTCATTATCCGCAAGACGTGCGCGGCAACTGGTGCCGTGATTCCTGTGGACTCGTTGTAAATACGCATCGAAAACAGCCACACTGACCCCCTGAAACGCGCATCGAAAACAGCCACACCCAACAGCCCCGGCTGGCAAGTTGGTTCCGCAAGGAACCATCCAGTGAAACGGGAGAAGGGTGCACAGCAATATGCAAGTTTGGACGGAGATTCGCCGGAAAGTACTGGTTGAGAAGGTGTCGAGGCGCCAGATCTGCCGGGATTACAAGATCAGCCACCACACGTTGGCCAAGATGCTCGCCTTGGTCGAACCTCCGGGCTATCAGCAGCGCCCGGGTGAGCGACCCCGGCCCAAGCTTGGAGCGTTCATCGGGGTGATTGAGGAGATCCTGCGGCTTGACCAGGACGCCCCGAAAAAGCAGCGCCACACCGCCAAGCGGATCTTCGAACGACTGCGCGACGAGCACGGCTACACCGGTTCGGAGAGCCACGTCCGTCGCTACCTCGCCGCGAACGACCACCGCCACCGCGAGGTGTTCGTGCCGCTCAGCCAGCCACCCGGCGAGGCGCAGTTCGACTTTGGCGAGGCCGTGGTCGAGATCGCCGGCGTGAGGATGAAGGCCGCGCTCGCCGTGATGTCCCTTCCCTACAGCGACGCGTTCTTCGTCACGGCGTTCCCGCGCGAGTGCACCGAGACGTTCCAAGCCGCCCACGGCTCGTCGTTCGAGTTCTTTGGCGGCGTGCCCACCAAGATCGCCTACGACAACACCACCGTCGCGGTCAAGCGCGTGCTGATGGGGCCGAACCGCGAGCTCACCACCGAGTTCTTGCGCCTCGAGAGCCACTACCTGTTCACCCACCGGTTCTGTCGAGTGGCCCGCGGCAACGAGAAGGGCCACGTGGAGAGCCTCGTTGGTTATCACCGACGCAACTTCCTCGTCCCGGTGCCGAGCTTTGCGAGCTTCGCCGCGCTGAATGAGTACTTGGCGCACCGCTGCGAGCAGGAGTTGGACCGCACGGCGGCGGGCCAGAGCGAGACCAAGCGCGAACGGCTCGAGGTCGATGCCGCCGCAATGCTGGGGTTCCCCAAGAGCACCTTCGAGTCGCGGCGGATTGTCATCGCCAAGTCCAACTCGCTCAGCCTGGTGCGCTTTGACCGCAACGACTACTCGGTTCCTACGGCCTACGCCCACCAGAGTGTCACCGTCATTGGCGGCGTGGAGAGTGTCAAGATCGTGGCTGAGGGACACCTCGTCGCCACCCACCCGCGCAGTTGGGACAAGGCCCAAACCACCTACGAACCCGTGCATTACCTGGCGTTACTGGAGCGCAAGCCCGGCGCCTTCGACGCGGCGCGGCCACTGGAGGACTGGCAACTGCCGGCCGCCTTCTGGTCGCTGCGACGACGACTCGAGCTCGAGCACGGCCACAACGGCACGAGAGAGTTCATCAAGGTGCTGCGTCTCTTGGAGCGCCACTCAATACGTGACCTGCACGTCGCTGTTGAGCGCGCCAGCGTGATGCTCACCGTCAATGTGGACGTCATCGAGCTACTCATTCGCGCACGCCACGAGCGGCCAGTCGAGCTGTTCAATCTCGACGGACACGCGCACCTGCGCTGGGTGCACTTAGAGACTCCCGATCTCCTCGCTTATCGTGCCCTCACGACGGCTCTCTCCTCGTGAAGCGCCTCGAGGCCAAGTCGATGGTGCTGCTCAAGCACCACTTGAAGGCGCTGCGACTGCCAACGGTCACCGCCGAGTGCGAGAAGGTCGCCGCCCAAGCCGCGACCGACAACGTGGACCACCTGAGTTACCTGCTGCAGCTGTGCGAACTCGAACTGCTCGAACGTGAACGCAAGGCCGCCGAGCGAAGGATGAAGGCGGCGAAGTTCCCGACCACCAAGACGTTGGCCACCTTCGACTTCCTGGCGAGACCTTCGGTGAACAAGATGCTGGTGCTGGAACTCGCGCGCTGTTCGTTCATCGACGAGCGCGAAAACGTTCTCTTTATCGGGAACCCTGGCACCGGCAAGAGCCATTTAGCGACCGCAATCGCCGCCGAGGCGTGCGCCAAGGGCTACAAGGTGCGCTTCTTCCGGGTGACTGAACTGGTGACGACCCTCATCGAGGCCAAGGACCAACGGGTGCTGGCGCGCCTCAAGTCTCAGCTCTCGAAGTTGGACCTGCTGGTGCTCGACGAGCTCGGCTACGTGCCGGCCACCAAAGTCGGCGCCGAGCTGCTCTTCGACGTGATCGCCACGGCCTACGAGCGCTCCAGCGTCATGGTGACGACCAACCTACCGTTCGAGAACTGGACCGAGGTGCTGGGCTCCGAGAGGCTTGTGGGGACCCCTTTGAAATGATCCACTGCTAACGAGAGTCCCGATGCTCCAGAATGGAGCCAGGAGGACAGCACCATGAAGCGAAGGAAACACACCCCTGAGCAGGTGATCAGAAAGCTCGCCGAAGGCGACAAACTGCTCAATGAAGGCAAAGACATAGCCGAGGTCTGCCGACATCTCGAGATAGCTGAGTCGACTTGGCATCGCTGGAAGGGCCAATATGGCGGCATCAAGGCGAACGAAGCCAAGCGCCTGAAGGAGCTCGAAACCGAGAACCGGCGCCTCAAGAACATCGTTGCCGATCTCACCTTGGACAACGCGATGCTCAAAGAGGTCGCCAAGGGAAACTTCTAACCCCTTGACCCCGTCGTCGAGCAGTCGCCATGCTCGAAGAGACGTTCGGGGTGAAACAACGCAGAGCCTGTCGGGTGGTCGGCCAACACCGCTCGACCCAACGTCTTGAGGTCACCTTGCCGACCGACGACGAACAAGAACTCCGACGCTGGCTCGTTCAGTTCGCCAAGGACCATCCTCGCTTCGGCTGGAAGCGGGCCTATCAGCACCGCCGCCGCGAAGGGCACCGGGTGAACAAGAAGCGCATCCAGCGCCTGTGGCGCGTAGAGGGCCTGAAGGTTCCCTATCGAAAACGCAAGAAGCCGCTGCGCGGACTCGGTGTGCACGTCGGGGCGATGAGCCCAATCAAACCCAATGCCATCTGGGCAATGGACTTCCAGTTTGATGAGACGAGAGACGGCAAGCAGTTGAAACTGCTCAACATCCAAGACATCTTCACTCGGGAGTGCCTGGCGGTGCACGTTGCACGTTCCATCACCGCTGATGATTTGATAAACGTGCTCGACGATCTCGTGGTCAAACACGGCACACCAACGTTCCTGCGCTGTGACAATGGCCCTGAGTTCGCCGCCTTTGCCATTGCCGACTGGTGTCGATTCAACAACGCCTCGACCACGTTTATCGATCCAGGCTCACCCTGGCAGAACGGCCACATCGAATCATTCAACTCACGTCTTCGCGACGAGTACTTGAACAGCCATCTGTTCGACTCACTGCTCGAGGCGCAAGTGCTCCTTGAGGACTGGCGACAGCAATACAATCATGAGCGTCTTCACAGTTCTCTTTGCTACCTGACCCCGGTCGAGTTCAAGGAGCTGTCGGAACAGCAATATCAACAACGACTCTCATCGGCCCTGGACCACTAACAGGGGTCCCCGCACTGCGACAATCGAGAATATTTGGAAAATCAGGTTCAAAGGCTGGCCAAAGGTGGCCCAGTTCCATCCAGTAAGTGAGAAGATTTGGATGTGGAAACTGCCCTCGGAGAATTTTCGAATCGCGTAAGAGAATTTCTTGGACTTCAGGAATTTCTCTTTCCATTCGTGGCTGCTCAGCATCAGTTTCGCGAGAGGTATTACGGCCTCGCCTCGGCAGCGATGTTGGAAGATCTGTTCTTCGATTCGTTCTCCTCGTTTCTAGATGGGAAATATCCTGGGGAATCATTCGAACGTCCACCGAGGGGCGAAAAAGGATTTGACTACTCATTCCAGGGACGGAGAATTAGCCACAAGGTTTCGAAGGCAGGCCCGATACCGGTCGCCGCGCTTTGGGACGCTACAAGGACTGATGTCAAAACATGGACATTCGAAGATCCTATTTGTTTTATCTCTGGTGCTCACTCGAAAATTCGGTTGCTGTTTGTGCACCAAGCATCAGGCAGAGTTAACTCTTTCGAAGCTCTAACGGCGAGTTCAACTCTCACGACAAAAGACGCCATAATTGTGGCTAGGTGGCATGCTGATCAGGATTACTTTGCTTTGGAGTCGATTCTTGATTTTGAAGGACCAGGTCCCGTAGTTGAAGTCGTTTCTTTTAGGAAGCTTTGGAGCCAAATCACAGCGTTGATGGGTCAAGGAAATGCTGCGAATCAATGCGAAGTATTTATCCTGAGAAATTTTCGGAAGGAAGATATTTCAGTTGGCCATAAGTTTTCTCTAGTCGAGGGAATTTTCCGCCCAGGAGTTTATCTTTTCTCCCAAGAAAGTCTAACTAATATTCCTGTAACTCATAATAATCGGGCGGTTCTCATACCCAAATCAGCAATTGCTGAGTTGATGACTCAATCTCTGATCAAAAAGCAATTCATTCCTCTCGCCGTGTGGTTTGGTGCGTATGCGGGTGACTATCCACCAAATCTCTACGACTCTCAAAGGACTGCTTTCGAAGAATTTCGACGTCGGGCACTTGGCTAGATAGAAATTTTAGCTCCACATTGAAGAAGATCATGTTCTATTAAAAAGTATGCTTTGATTGGGAGTTAAGAAGCATGTATTGGTGAGCAAGGAGTGGGATGATTGAGTTGAGTCACAAACATCGAGCCGCCCTCCTATGGTTTCAAAACCATCTTGGAGATATTTATCAAGATGCAAGTTGGTTCAGCGGGACCGATGTTGACCAGTTGCTGGCATCCAAAGCAAAAGGGATCTATAAACCCCAAGATTGGGATTATGCCTTGAGTATTCGGATAAGTGACGATGGACCATACCGAGACGGGAATATTGAGTACCGTGCCGATGGAAGTTGGAAATTCTCCTATTTAGAAGAATCACAGGCTGGCACAACCAATGACACCCTCTACACAAACAGAGCACTCAAGCGGTGTATGGACGACAAAATTCCTGTTGGTGTTTTCATGAAAACTGCGCTCTCGGCAAAGTCAAGAGAATATGAAATTGCTGGTTTAGGACTACCGACGAGCTGCGACAGGGGGACCTTCATGATTGAGGGACCATATGAGCTTTGAGGCTACCCAGAAATAGTGGACACCTGATAATCCGACTCGAGGGTCGGCTGAAAGGATGTCACCATGGGAGCCACCAGGAGAAGATTCACTTTGGAATTTCGAACTGAGG
>CAIVND010000175.1 GCA_903907185.1 uncultured Acidimicrobiaceae bacterium | reverse complement strand
TTCTTGACATGGAGTAATCCTCTCAGAGGATTTACTCTCTACAAAAGTCGGGTTGATTCAGCGAATCTTTTCCAAAGGTACCTCTCCCCCCAAACACCCAAAGCTCGTTCGTATACCGACGAGCCAGACGCTATCGAGTAGTAGGGGATTTCTAGCAAACACTGCATTGAAGGAGACCGCCTGCAGGACCATTACTAAAAGATCGAAGAGCGTAAGTACGGCGTTCGAAGGCGCCGAAAGCATCACTTGGCAAGCAATCGAACCGGGGTTCGTCCACGGTCATCTTCAAACTAGAACGGTAGGCTCAGCGGAGCATTACTCCGAGATGCAAGTGCCACGTATAGGTTGTAGGCAAAAAGAAGAGGGATAGGACCACGTGCTTAACGACTTTCCAGCGTATCTTGAGCGAATCGGTCTCTCGGGGACTCCGACGTTCGAAGAGCTGTACCTCGCCCACGCGACGAAAGTCCCCTTCGAGAACCTCGACCCCATCCGGGGCCTGCCAAACTCGCTCGATCTTTCGGACCTCGAGCGCAAGCTCGTGGCAAATCGCCGCGGTGGCTACTGCTTTGAGCACAACCTGCTCTTCCGCGAGGCGCTCGGTCACATCGGCGACTTCGAAATTCAACCGCTCCTTGCACGGGTCCGCGCTGGCAATCGGCCCGGACCCCGGCCGAAGACGCACATGCTATTGAAGGTGCGAGACGATGACGGCGCGCTCTGGCACGTCGATGTGGGCTACGGGTCCGATGGACTTCTCGCGCCGATGCCATTCGGACCTGGCGAGCCGCACGTGCAACATGGATGGACCTACCGGATAATCGAGGATGGACCCGAACTGGTATTACAGCTGCTCGAAAATGGCAAGTTTGTGGACCTCTATGGATTCGTCGATGAGCCGGTCTACCCGGTTGACCTTGAGGTCAGCAATTGGTTCGCATGTACCAACCCGAGATCTGCGTGGACTACGAAGCTCCATTGCTCCTTCCAGGAGCCGGGCCGCCGCTGGCAGCTCAGCGAGCGAAGCGGCCCCTGCCTGCTGAGCACGAAGACTCCATCTGACCGCAACTTTGAAGAACTGACCTTTGAGCAAGTCCCGGACTATCTGCAGGAAATCTTCCACCTGCCACGCGTTGAGCGGGTGCAAGAATCCTGGCGCTTGGTCGGCTGATAGTCGAGCATCTGGTAAGGGTCCGCGAATAAGTAACTCGCGCAATATGGGTTTGCCGGGAAGCTCACCTGAAAGTGTTGCGACATTGAAAGGACGCAAGGACTAGACGAAATTGCGGCTGATTCCAGAGTCCTTGAAACTGCTGGCGTGTTAGAAGTTCATGGCCCAATGATTTAGATGCAGCTACTGAATGATCCCAGCGACTTTGGTCGAGAGCAACATATTCTGACCTGCTACGCATGGGCGCTCAGAAGCCTCGAAGACCGAGTGACTTCCACGCTCGGTACGTGGAAATGCCACTTACGAACGCCGGGCGTGGTCGCGATGCTCGCTGGCAAATCGGCCGAATTCGATTGAAAGTTACATCTCGCCATGAAGAACTGGACCGGTTGGTTCATAGGTACCGACGACGATACCGAGATCGGTCACGTTGAGGTCTACAGGGTGCATAGTCGTCTGGAAGACGCCATCGTTGAACAAGCGCTGACCGGACCCGAGTATCACTGGAAAAGTCATCAAACGGAACTGGTCAACGAGGTTGTGCTGCAGCAGCGTCTGCAATAATTTGCCGCTTCCCCAGATCTGTAACTCATCGCCTGGTTCGTTCTTCAGCTCCCGAACCGATGGCACGATATCGCCAATCAAGAGATGAGCGGTATCGAGGAATTCGCCACGCCACACGGCATCAGCTTCGTTGAATGAGTTAGACACTACGTACTTTGGCAGCGAATTGATTGCCGTAGCAATCGGGTTTTCTGGGTCAGCCTGATCCGGCCAGTAGCCGCGAAAGATTTCGAACGTCCTACGTCCGAGCAAAAACGCGCTGGCATGGCTGTTCAGTTCGAGTACGAACTCCCCGACGGCTGGGTCAGCGAAGGGGGCCTGCCAGCCACCGTGGGGGAAGTCGTTGCTGCGATCTTCGTCAGGTCCGCCTGGCGCCTGCATCACGCCGTCAAGGGTAAGGAATGTTTGTACGGTGAGCTTCATGTCAACTTAAACGGTAGCAGCGTCAGCAAATTCCACAGCGAGATGGCTCCACCGCCGAATTTGGTGAATGAGACTAAGTCGATCCCGCAGAACTCAGGAGTATTGAAACAACGGAGTTCCGTGCAATCTTCAGACGAGACTTAAAGATTGTTCAAGTTGATTGGCCTTCGAAAGTCTCAGCATCCAATTGCGCGCCACGGAGCGCCCGTGGAGGGTGGGAATATTTGGCCACAGCCACTAGGTCGCTCATATGCTCTGACCTGCGGTTCTTTGGTGGAGGTGAGCGGACTCGAACCGCCGACTTCCACGTTGCGAACGTGGCGCTCTACCAGCTGAGCTACACCCCCAACGCCTACCAAGACCCTTCACCCTAAAGATCCTCAAAACGTGGTGAGTTCACAGTAGTCGGCGAAACAGAACCGACTGACGGTCGAGGGAGCTGTTTTGACTGTGCGCTAGTAAGCCTCAGTCACAGCGAATGCAATCTGCTGGTGATGGTCCCTACCCTCGGAGCCTTCACCAGTTCTCCCAACGGAAACGGGAAAGATGGTCTGAGGAAGTTGGACGACCTTTTGACGCCGCTCCGCAGTGTTGATCTCTGACCGTGTCACCTGCACAAGCATCACAACGTACCCAATAAGCATTGCCGATGAGGCAATCGAGATCGCCCAGACTAGATGGAGCGATGGGATGATTCCCAGTAGCGCCGATCCAAATGTCGATGCAAGAAGGGCCTCAACTACATGCCGACGTCGCGAAACTACTCGGTGACGAGCTGCGCGAGATTGAGCCACCTCTGCATTTCGGAGTGCCGCCTCGCGGTGAGAGAGATC
>CAIVND010000174.1 GCA_903907185.1 uncultured Acidimicrobiaceae bacterium | reverse complement strand
GGTCTCATCAACACCGACTTTGCCGACGTGCGAATGATCATGCACGACGCCGGCTCGGCAATCATGGGCATCGGCGCGGCGACCGGCGAGGGTCGCGCGCTGAATGCGGCAAAGCATGCAATTACCTCACCGCTGCTTGAGGCCTCGGTCGATGGCGCACGGGGAATCTTGTTGAACATCGCCGGCGGACGCTCGCTCGGTCTGTTTGAGGTAAACGAGGCAGCCGAGGCGATTCACGCTGTCGCACATCCAGATGCGAACATCATCTTCGGTTCGGTCATCGATGACTCGCTCGGCGAGACTGTTCGCGTTACCGTGATCGCCGCAGGATTTGAGCGAAGTGACGGATCGCGTGCTTCGACACCCGCACCGACGTCACCAACGACGTCGACGAACAGTATCTTCGGCGGCGATGACGACGATCTCGATCTCGGCGATGACGAGTTCGATGTTCCCTCATTTTTGAAGTAACGATTCGGACTCAGCTTTGAGAGCCTCGGCGGTTCTCTTTGACCAGGTACACATCGGCCTTACCGATCGTGCCGATGGCGATCAACGCCCTCAGCGCTGGCAGTTGCACAACCCAACGGTGGATGCGCCAGCTCTCGCGGATCCTGGCGTTGCACAGCTCCTGGTCACTGGTGAGGTCTGGACCTTCGTTCACCAGGTTCATCACCGTTCGGTTCTTCTCACCCGAGGACCGGCCGGTCCAATCGAGGCCGAGGCCGACGGACTGGTTACTGATCTCGCGAACCTACCGCTCTCGATGCTCGGTGCTGATTGTGCTCTGATCGGATTTGGGAGTCCTGAGGGCGTGATCGGAGTCGCACACGCTGGATGGCGCGGGCTGCTTGAGGGCGTCATCGAGGCGACGATCACCCAGATGCGTGATCTTGGTGCCCGTACAATCGCCGCCGCGATCGGTCCGACCATCGGGGTGGAGTGCTATGAGTTTTCTCCCGACGATCTCGTGCCGTTGATTGAACGATTTGGTCCAGCTGTCGAGGGCAGAACGACGAGTGGCAGCGTGGCACTTGATCTGCGCGCCTGTATCGACGTCGCGCTTGGTGAGGCGATGGTCAGTGAGGTGACCACTATCGGCGCCTGCACCGCCTGTGACCCAATGTTCTACTCCTGGCGTGCCCGTCATGATTCTGGCCGTCAGGCACTCGTCATCTGGCGAGAGGACGATCTCGCACATGAAGATTGAGACAGCCTTTAGCGACGAGCACCTTGACCGCTTGACCGAACAGGTCACACAACGCCTCAATGAACTTCATCGGCGTATTGAGGGTGCCGTTGACGCGAACACGGTCCGCGTGGTGGCGGTGACGAAGACCTTTGGCCTTGACGCGGTAATCGCTGCTGGTCGCGCCGGGATCACCGATATCGGTGAGAACTACGCCGATGAGCTTGTCGCAAAGGCGCTTGCGCTGCGCGAACGACCGGGAGAACCTCCTCCAAGGTGGCACTTTCTCGGCGCTATTCAGCGAAACAAGATCAACCAGCTGCGCGACATCGTTGGTCTCTACCAGGGCGTAGATCGCCTCATCGAGGGTGAGGCCATTGCAAAGCGCTGCCCGGGAGCCTCTATCCTTGTCGAGGTTGATACGGCGATGACACCCGGACGAGGTGGTGTGGTTGTTGAGGAGGTCTGCGACCTTGTTGAGCAACTTCGTGGGCTCAATCTCGTGGTTGAGGGGCTGATGACGGTCGCACCCCCTGGTCTAGAAGCAGCGCGAGCCTTTCGTCAGGTGAGTACGCTAAGAGCCGAGCTTGGATTGGCCGAAGCGTCCATGGGAATGAGCGAGGATCTCGAGCTAGCGGTCGTCGAAGGGGCAACAATGATCCGTGTTGGTCGGGCGCTGTTTGGCCCTCGGATCGTTGGTCAATAGTTGAGTCAACGTTAGAGAACTTAGGGTTGCACGGGTGTCGCAGATACTCGAGGAGGATAGAGCGCAATGGCATCGTTTATGAATAAGGCACTGGAGTATCTCGGGCTGAAAGAGTTCGATGATGAAGAGTTTTATGAGGAGGAGGAGTTCGAAGAGCCTGCTCCCCGTCGTACGCGCCGCCAAGCTCCAGCAGAACGCGATGCTCGCGAGCCGCGCCTCACCGCCGATCCCATCGCCCCTCCACCACCCTCGCTGCGCATCACCGGTGCTCCGCTTCGACCGGTTCCACTCGATGAACCCGCACCAGCTTCGTTTGCCCCAACCTCGGTGGTGCGTCCGATCGTCAACCCAATCAGCTCATTTAACGCACAGCCGGTGGTACACATCGTCACGCCGCAGCAGTTCGAGAATGCGCAAGAGATCGCCGAGGCCGTCAAAAATGGCAAGAGTGTCATCGTGAACCTCTTGAACGCGGACAATGATCTCACCCGTCGCTTGGTTGACTTTTGCGCAGGCCTCACCCTTGGAGTTGATGGCAAGCTTGAGCGCGTTACCGAGAAGGTATTTCTTCTGACACCAATTAACGTGACGGTCTCAAACGATGAGCGCACACGACTCCGAGACCGTGGATTTAGCGATCTGTAAGGTTTGGCTAAAGCCACCCCGAGCGGTCATGTTCGGGGGATTCACCCGCTCGCAATGGGAAGGTCGCTAGTTCGTGCTGTCGATTCTTGCTCGACTGATCAACCTCTACACCCTGATCGTGGTTGCCCGTATCCTCTTTACGTGGATACCAGTCAACCCGTGGACGCCACTCGGCAAGGTCGTCCATGTGCTTGCATCGATCACCGATCCGATCTTGAATCCAATCCGTCGCCTGATCCCACCGATCCGATCTGGCGCAATGGCGATCGATCTTTCGCCCTTGATTTTGGTGCTTGCGCTCTCCTTCATTGGGAGTCGTCTGTAACTGCCTTGGACAGTGCTGTCTCTGCGATCTAACGTGCAGCTTGGTGCCAGAGCGCTCACGGTGAACTGGCCAGACACCTGGGGATTTCATGGCACTCGTTGATATGGCGGTCTATGTGGACGGTCGGCGCACCGCCGATCCAACGAGCCTTGACGAGACCTACGAGCTCCTTCGCGAGCGAAACGGTATGGCCTGGATTGGCCTCTACCGTCCCGAGCCAAGCGAGATCCGGTCGGTCGCGCGCGAGTTCAACCTTCATGAGCTTGCCGTCGAGGACACCATCGCTGCACACCAGCGACCAAAACTTGAGCGCTATGAGTCCACGCTGTTTACCGTTCTGCGTCCGGCACGCTACCTCGACAAGACCGAGCAGGTTGAGTTTGGCGAGCTGCACGTCTTTTCAGGAAAAGATTTTGTAGTCACCATCCGTCACGCAGAGACTCCCGATCTCAGTAAGGTACGCCAACGCCTTGAGCACAATCCCGACCTTCTTCGTCTTGGACCAGAGGCGGTGCTTTATGCGATCATCGACCAGGTTGTTGACGAATACGCTCCCGTTGTTTTGGGACTTGAGAACGATATCGATGAGATCGAAGACCAACTGTTTCAGGGAGACCCTGCAGTGTCTCGTCGTATCTACGATCTCTCGCGAGAGGTCATCGAGTTTCAACGCGCGACGCACTCACTTGTTGTCATCTTGTCGAGCCTTGAGACCGGATTTGATAAGTACAACGTCGATCTGGAACTTCGCCGCAACCTGCGCGACGTGTTGGATCATGTCATTCATATCGTTGAGCGCGTTGACGCCTTCCGTTCACTTCTCAACAATGCGTTGACGGTGCATACCACTCTGGTTAGTCAGCGACAAAACGATGAGATGCGAAGTCTGACCGAGGCGAGTCTGGCGCAGAATGAGGAGGTGAAACGGATCTCCGCGTGGGCGGCAATCCTCTTCGCGCCGACGCTGATCGGCACGATCTACGGCATGAACTTCACGCACATGCCCGAACTGCACTGGTACTACGGCTATCCCGCAGCGGTCGCTTTGATGTTTGGTCTTTCGGTCACGCTCTATCTTGTGTTCAAGCGGCGTACCTGGCTGTAGTTCGTTGAGCTAACGACCATGAGAGTCGGTCCCCTCTAACTAGTGGTGTGGTGATCTCTCCCAGTTTGTTCGTGAATCAAAGCGCTCTTGTGCAAAGGTCGATGGTCAGTGTTCAAGAACAGTTCACGATGTACCTCTTGCCAACAACTGCTTAGCGGTTAGCATGGCCACATGGAAATCAGCGCGAAGGTAATCCGTGAGGTTGAGTTTCGTGATCGCTTGCGCGGTTATGACACCGATGAGGTAGATGAGTTCCTCGAAGAGGTTGCCGTTGCGGTCGAGGAGCTTCAGCGGCGCCTCGAGACGACTCCCGTGCCCGTCGCAGCGCCACCAACGGCACCAGTTGCCGTGGAGCGATCTGGTGAGCCTTCGCTCGATGAAGACAGCATCCGTCGGACGCTGGTGCTCGCGCAGCGAACTGCAGATCTCGCAATCAAAGAGGCGAACCAGGAGGCGACGCAACTCGTTGAAGATGCCCGTCGCAAGGCGCACGAACTGGTGAGTCAAGCCACCGAGTCCGCGCGCAAGATGCGCGAGGAGGCCGACGCGGAGTTCGCAAATCGCGTGAACGCGCAGCTTTCGCAACGCGAAGAACTCGAGCAAGACGTGTACTCGCTCTCAAAGATGGTGAGCGAGGAGCGCTCTCGGTTAACTGACGCGCTGCAGTCGCTCCTTCGCTACGTCGGTGACAACCTCACCGTTGCAGGACCGGTTGTCGAACTCGCGACGACACACGCGATCGAGGCAGCAATTGAAGTTCCCGAGACGCCTCACTATGAGTCACCCACTCTCGAGCCTTACCGGGCCGAGGCGCCAGTTGAGGAGCGGGCTGAGCCGAGTGACACCGCAGATGACATCCTTCCTCCCGTCGATGAAGAGTTCGATCCAATCACGGTGACCACGCAGATCCCCGTTGTCACCGGAGAGGCCGAACCGGCTCCCGCCGATAAGGACGAGGAGCTTTGGCAGCGATGGGCGAGTGGTGGTGGCTTTGACGAAGAGGAGACCGCGGATGGAGACGACCCCTTCGGGTTTAACCGCCGTCCCTAGTCTCACCCTCGAACTCGCCGATCGGCGAGTTCGCCTGTTCTGTTAGCTGGCGCCTAGTTGCTGGCAGACTCGAAACGTTCGACGCCAACATCGATCGCTAGCTGATTTGCGAGGCGGTGGTGTCCCTCACCGATGAGTGGACGGTAGCGAAGCTCCGTTGCCAGTGTCTGAGCAGAGATCTCATCGCTCC
>CAIVND010000173.1 GCA_903907185.1 uncultured Acidimicrobiaceae bacterium | reverse complement strand
GGACCTTTCTTGATACTGGTGTCTCGCCATGCAACATGCCTGGCAAGTAATCGAGAAAACTCCGTCACTTTCGAACGAAGACCGCATCACCGATAGCCATTGAAGCTTGAAAGTACAGTGCGTCAAGCTCGAATAGTCCGGCGGATCGAGTAAGAAAAATGGTCTATCTGTCAGACAAAACCGTCTAATGCTGACACTTCTATAACGACATGCTCAATCAAGAGTTGAGTGAATACCTTCATAATTCCGGAGGCTCTTGTTTTTGATAGAGCGATCACGCTGGCATTGTCCTCAGCTGGAATGCCCATAAGGCTTTGCCTGCGACCTCGCTGTCGTTTAACCAAACCATCTATCCATTTTGAACTTTGATTTGATGCGGTTGACTTCCCCGAAATGGGGTAGTTATCCCCTGATGACAGAGCGACCAGCATGTCGTCCGGTGAGGGAGAGAACCGTGAAATTGACACTGCGTTTCCTGATCAGTGGACTATTCGTCTTCTTGATATCGGTTGGGGTAGCTACAGCCTCGCAATCAGCAGTCAATTCTCACACCAGCTCTTGGCAGTCTGGCCTAACAATGGGCGTTGTCAATGCGCAGTTCGAGCACATCCGCTCGGTCCAAAAAAATCCAATAGCGGATTGCCAAGCTTTACTTAAGAACCATGCAAACAGTGAGTTTGAAGGATGCTTAACCGGAGAGAGAAGATCGAACTAGCCAGTACCTAGCCTCGCCACTTTGCAAGGCAACAAGACACCGCAGTCATGGCCCACAGGTCTGTGGCAAAGGGGTTGAGGGTACCGAACCGGTCATAAGACGAGGACGAGCGGATTCAGAACTCCAGAGCGCAAAACTCGCCGAGTTCCCTCTCACGAAAGCCTGCGTAGACAGCCTGTGCACGGGTATGGATATTGTTGACTAAATTGGTCATAATTAAGAGAATGACTTCATCTTCCCTATCCCATTCGCTCTTTCCCAAGCAAAGGACCTCCCGTGGCTGATGCCCCTAACCTCACAGCCGTAGAAGAGATCAAGCGCACAAGCGCACACCTTCGCGGCGATTTAGCTGAGCAACTTGCAGATGATTCCCCCAAAGTGTCCTCTGACAGCGAGCAACTTCTGAAGTTTCACGGGATCTACGCACAGGACAACCGTGATGTCCGACGTGAGCGTGCCCAGGCCAAAGAGGAACTCGACTACATCTTCATGATCCGCGTCGCCATCCCTGGTGGTCGACTCACCACCGACCAGTGGCTCACACTTGACAAGATCGCTGACGAGATCGCGGATGGAACAATCCGGCTGACAACGCGGCAAGCGGTGCAGTACCACGGGGTCATCAAGAGTGGCCTCCAGCCGCTTGCTCAATTACTTCACAGCCATCTCATGACCTCGTTCGGAGCCTGCGGTGATGTTGTCCGAAATATCGTCACCTGCCCAGGGCTGCAGACCGATGACGCGCACGGCCCGCTCGCAATGTATACGGATCACTTTTCGAAGACCTTCAAATCTCAGTCTCAGGCTCATTGGGAGATCTTCGTCAACGGCGAGCGAGCGGCGTCACATGAGGTCGAACCAGAGCGGCCGTTCTATGGAGAGACCTATCTTCCCCGAAAGTTCAAGATCGCCATTGCGCATCCCGATGAGAACTGCGTCGACGTCTTCGCCCAAGACTGTGGACTTATCCCCGGTACACATCCCGAGGTTGGCGATGGATTTACGGTCGTTGTTGGAGGCGGGCTTGGCAGGTCCTATGCACACCCCAATACCTTTGCGCGACTCGCTGATCCACTGACCTTTGCTACCTACGACGAGATCGATAGCGTTATTACTGCGGTAATTGAGACCTACCGGGATCTCGGTGATCGCAGTGACCGCCGGCACGCTCGGATGAAATACGTCGTTGATGAACTCGGAATCGACGGGTTCCGAAACGAGGTCATCGCTCGACTTGGCAGAGATCTCCGCGCTCCACTCCCTATCAGTCTGTTCAGCACCGACAACGATCATCTCGGTTGGTCTGAACTTCCTGACGGCAACCTCCAACTTGGCATCCGCGTCGGTGCGGGCCGAGTGAAAGATGTCGATGGAGGTCCCACGCTTCGATCGGCTCTTCGAAAAGTTGCACAGAGCTACCCAGTGAATTTTTACATCACTGCGCAATAAGACATTCTCATCTCCAACATTCCGCGAGACTCGCGCGACGCAATCAATGAACTTCTCCAAATTCACCATGTGAGAACTGTCGAGGAGCTTGGATCCGTTGAGCGCAGTGCCTTGGCATGCCCTGCTCTGCCGACCTGCGGACAGGCGCTTGCCGAGTCCGAACGACGCCTTCCCGAAATGGTCGGCCAGATCGAGGACAAGCTTTCTGCCGGCGGACTTAACGGACGTCGTCTTCAGCTACGGATGACTGGATGTCCAAATGGATGTGCGCGGCCGGGTGTTGCAGAGGTCGGGATCGTTGGAAAGACAAAATCGACCTATGACCTTTTTCTCGGTGGAGGATTGCGTGGTGACCGTCTCGCAACGCTCTACAAAGAAAAGGTCAAGTTCGAAGAGGTACCGGAGATTTTGGAGCCACTTCTCGAACGCTGGAGAGACGAAGGGCTTGAAGATGAGGCATTCGGAGACTTCTTTACGCGGGTTCTTCAACCGTGACGGTTTATCTCGTCGGTGCAGGTCCCGGGAGTGCAGATCACCTGACGCTGCGTGCAGCGCATCTGTTGAGTAAGGCTGAGGTCGTTCTCTATGACCGGCTGGTTGATCCCTCGGTCCTTGCACTCATTCACAAAGAGGCCGAGCTGATCGATGTCGGCAAACGGCCGGGCGGATCACATACACAGGCACTGATCAACGACCTTCTTGTCTCTCTGGGTCGCCGTCACGAATCGGTTGTACGCCTCAAAGGTGGTGACCCATTTGTCTTTGGACGTGGCGGTGAGGAGTGTGAGGCCCTCCAGGAGCAGGGTATCGACTGCGAGGTGGTGCCAGGTGTCTCGTCGGCACTCAGCGCGCCGCTTCTCGCCGGAGTACCGGTCACTCATCGCGGAATCTCTCATGGCGTCACCGTTGTCACCGGTCATGCAATGGCCGGTGCGCGCGTCGATTTCCGAAAGCTCGCCAACCCAGAGATCACGCTCGTCATCTTGATGGGTGTCGAACATCGAGGTCTTATCGCAGAGGAGCTGCAGGCCGGTGGGCTCGACCCACAGACACCTGTTGCAGTCATTGAGCGTGCTTCGACCACAGCGCAGCGAGTAATCCGGGCAACACTCGGTGACCTTGATGGTCTTGAGATCTCGAACCCAGCGAGCATCGTGGTCGGTCCAGTTGCCGCACTCAACTACAGCCAGATTGCCTCCCTCGCTCCTGCGGTGAATAGTTGATGCTTCCGCTCGTCGCTGACCTATCTGGGCGACGGGTTGTCGTGATCGGCGCTGGCAAGATCGGGACACGAAAGGCAGAACAGCTGATTGAGGCGGGGGCACTCGTCACCTTGATTACCAAAGAGGTTGTCGGCGTGGTTCCAAAGGGACTTCATGAGACCTACCTCCGCCCCTATCAACATGGAGATCTCGCCGGTGCCTATCTTGTCGTCGCAGCGACCGGTGACAACGCAGTAAATGATGCAATCGTCTTTGAATCTGCCGAAGCAAATATCTGGCTCAATGTTGTTGATGATCAACAGCGATCAAATTTCTTCTTCACCGCAGTACACCGCGATGGTGAAGTGACAGTTTCCATCTCCACCGAGGGAGCCTCACCCGCACTCGCACAGTGGATCCGAACTCGCGTTCGAGAGGCACTTCCCTCGAATCTCGCCGAGGTAGCTCGTCGCATCCGTGTTGAGCGACAAGCACACCAACGGGCGGGTGGGTCTACTGAAGACAGATCTTGGACAGATCGGATCGAAGAGTTGGTTGTCGAAACAAGCGATGAAAATCTTCGTTGAGAAGTCGAGAAAAGCTCTGAAGGGACCGGACTTGCTTAGCGAGTCCCGTCAGGACTCCGAGCATCAGTGTCAATAATTCCCTTTTCGTGCATCAGGGGATGATCACCATGCGCACCGTATCGGTCGTCGAAGCGGCACTGCCCGCAGAGCCTGCCATCAGGACAATCACGTCGCCCGAATGAACGGCGCCCCGTTGTTGAAGATGATGAAGCGCCACGGGAACGAGCGAGTCCATATCCGTAGCGATGGAAACTAAGACATCATCGACCCCCCATGAACTTCGAAGCTGCAGCGCGGTCGTCGGTAAGTTAGTGATGGCGAGAATCGACATCGGTGGACGAAAACGCGAGATCGCCCGGGCCGTCGCGCCCGAACGGGTACAGGCCACGATGACACTTGCGTGTTCCTCCATTGCTGCCCTCCACGCAGCACCGCTCATTGCGGCGGTAATTCGAAAGGCAGGATTGCTGTTTCCCGTAATCTCCTGAACACCGAGGTCGGCACCCCAGCCCTCATAGTTAAAGGCCTCTTCGGCCTTGCGGACGATTCGGTCCATCGCTCGAACAACCTCAATCGGGTTCTCGCCAATTGCCGTCTCTCCGCTCAACATCACTGCGCTCGCTCCATCGAGCACGGCATTGGCAACGTCGGTGACCTCGGCTCTCGTCGGCACCTGCGCGTGGGTCATCGATTCAAGCATCTGCGTTGCAACGACGACCGGCGCAGCGAAGCGAACGGAGTCACGCACAATCCTTTTTTGAAGGTGAGGAACCTCTTCGATCGGCATGCGAACACCAAGGTCACCACGCGCAACCATGATTGAATCGGAGACCTTAAGGATCTCTTCGAGATTGTCAATGCCCTCGGGTGTCTCAATCTTGGCCATCATCATGACATCGTTGCGTGCCAAGACCTCTCTCGTTGAGACCATATCGATGGCAGATCGCACAAACGATACGGCAAGGATCTGGAAATCTTCATGTTGAAGAGCGAGAAGGCGCTCCCGGTCGTCGGCGGTTGGAAGCGTCTCGTGGACGAGTGAACTAGGCAGCGAAAGACCTGGCTTTCCCATGACCGCCCCACCAGAGGTCACACGTGCCTTGGTGGTTGATCCGATCTCTGTAATCTCAAGTGACAGGCCCCCGTCGCCGATATGTACTTGATCACCGAGCCGAAGCAAGTGCAATACACCCTCACGTTCGACAACGATGCGGCTCGCTGTCGAACTCTGATCAAATCCTTCGATGATCTCAATTACGTCACCGACGGTGAGGTAAATGGGAAGAGTGCCAAACGATCCAGATCGAATCTTCGGTCCAGGAATATCGACCATCAGTGCAACATTGGGAGCAAGATCTCTCACTCGACGAAGTCTCGCGATATTCGACTCGATATCGCCATGGGCAAAAGAGATCCTAAAGACGTCGACACCCGCATCGACAAGGCCGAGTACTACTTCATCAGCGGTCGACGCAGGTCCCAGCGTCGCAACGATCTTTGTCCTGCGCACGATCTCAACCCTCTCGTCAATTTCATCGTAGGAGAGATCAAGATGACATGCAGATCGCTAAAAGGTTGCGCGACTTCGAATGCCAAGTTCGGCGATAAGCATCGCAGCAACGACGAGTATGCCCCCAGCAATGACTGCTGCACTGAGATGCTCACCACCCCACCAGGCGACGATGCCAGCGAAGACGGGCTCGAGGGTGAAGATGATCGCCGCTCGAGTTGGTGAGATATAAGACTGCGCCCAGGCCTGGACCACAAAGGCGATCGAAGTCGCAATCACCGCAGTCGAAAGAACTCCAAACCACGCGAGAGTGCCGTGGGGAAGTGTTAACAGATGGGGACCGGTCCCGATCGTACAGAGAACTGCGACGGTGACCAGTTGAAAGAGCGCAAGTGAGTAGACATCCTCACCATCAGACCACGCTCCGAGTCCAACAATCTGTAGCGCATAACAGACTGCACATCCAAGCGTGAGCACCTCACCTAACCCGAAGGAGATGCCGTGCAAGGACAACACTCCAAGACCAGCTGTAGCAACGAGCACCGCAACAATGGTCGAGGGCGAACTCCGATGACCAAGAAGCGGCCAAGCAAAGAGTGGAGTCATGACGACACACAGGCCGGTAAGAAAACCCGAGAGCGCAGCAGAGGTGTACTGGAGACCGAGCGTCTGGAGGATATAGCCTCCCCCAAGAAGAAGTCCGAGGAGAAAGCCTCTCCAAAGGGTCCGTTTCGAGATGTTAATGAGCGATCGGGGTCGGATCGCTACAAGAACCGCGCTTGCAATCCAAAAACGGAGTGCGAGAAAGCTCATCACCGGCATTGCCTTTATTACATCTTTTACTAAAAGGAAGGTGGAGCCCCATGACGCGGTGACCAAGATCAGAAGTACGAGACCGACCAACTCGCGGCGCGAGTATCTCGATCTTTCTGACCGCACTATCTGGTCGAACGACAACTCAAAATCCTGATCGCACTTTTCCAGAGGACATACCCACGAGGATTACCAAAGGCTGAGTTGATCTCAATTTGATTGAGGAGCGCACGGCTCAGACGTTCCGGCAACGGGACCAGGGCACTCGTTTGGCTTATTCTTTTCCAATTGGCGAAGTCGAGGTGCCAGTGTTGGAACGTGTGCATGAGCAAGTGCAACGCATGCAGGGATCCCCGTAATCATCAAGTGGCTGCTCGCCGAAACGTCTCACTCCGTGCAACTCTGGCGCAACTCGAGTGACCATCGACCTCCGCGGTTGACGCATCCATCTGGAACCAAACTTCCCTATCGTTAGCCTGCGCCAAAACTAGTCCGGCCGAGATCGTCAGAGAGTCCGAGCCGCCGATGTCCCAACCGTTGTGACAACCTCAACTGAAGTGCCAACCGTCGCCAAATAGAGGGGGACTTCAACGATGCAGACCGAAGGATCACCTCGTGGAATGGCATCAGAGTTGACAAAGGCTCTGAACGTCGTTGGGCCAAGCTTCACTGCAATAACACCGGCGAGATTGCTCCCAAAGATCGTGACGGTTGTCATCGACGATCCAGAGTGCCCAGCGAAAGAAAGGCGAGAGATCATCGGTCTTGCTGAGCTTAGATAAAGGTAGGTATCAGTTGATCGATTAGCAGTTGCACACCCGAAACTCGTACAGGGCTCCACGTCAACGGGTCCTGCTTGCCCGGCAGGTACCATCACCTGGAGCGAGCGTTGATTCATTGATGAAACATTACGAACGGTTCTGGTCGAATACGGCTGAGTCTCACTGACAAAGAGGACTCGTTGCACACCAGCGAGATCCGTCCCTCGAACGGTGATCGATCGACGTCCATGTTGGTCGCCCGCACTAGGCGAGACAGAGAGGACCTTTGGTCGTCCGGCATAGTTCAACGGGTGAGATCTCGAGAGTCCGGAGGCCGTCTGCACGCTCACGCCACCCGGAAGACTCTTTCCCGCGCGACTGAGTGCCGATGGCAGCCTTATCTCAATCTCTCCGGGGGTAATCGAGCTGATTCGAGTCTGTTGCGAGTTCACTCTGCGTGATGAGCCGATATTGACCCAATAAAAGGTATTGATGCTAAAACCGTGACCGAATATGCGCACGGTTCCCCGTCGCGGCGACGATGGATTTGGCGTGATCCGAGTGATCGATGGAGTTGGCGCATAGTCATACTCCGTGGCAATGGGAGCGATCTCCGAATTTGGAGTCGGAACAATTGAGCCAAGAGCATTGAAGCGCGCCCGCCCAACAAACGTGGGCAAGATCAAAGACGTTGCACTGTTGCCATCTGCATCAGCTACGACCACCTGAGTCTGACAGAGGTTGGTCGGATCAAAGCCGGTCCCGACCGCGCAGATCGTCGATGACTGTTCCGGCGGAACAACCGCAGTCAGACGGAAATCACTGATGACATGTACGTCGGTCGCGACCTGACCACCAACGGACACCGTTGGCGTTGCGCCTCCAAATCCACTCCCGTAGATCGTGATCGTGTCGCCACCGCTGATATTGCCCGCCGAAGGATTTATGCCGGAGACGCTCGGTACCACAACGCCGGTCGCGCTCTCGTTAACGTATTCAAAGATCGATAGCGGCGAGGGTGACGACGTAATTGAGCCCCCTGTGCTCTCCTCGGTGACACTGACCAGTGCCGCACCTGCCGCAGCCAGCGGTTGGGCTTGTTGAGTCGTTTGAGCGGCTGGTGAGATGACCGTGATCGTTGAACCCACAGCGTTCAGCACTGTTGCCCCGACTCCTCCAAAGGAGACCCGGACGCTTGCCCCAACGGTTAACGGCTGTGTGAGAGTGAGTGAGACTGCTGTGCCGCCCGCGAGCGGCCCGTAGGTCGGGGACATTGACAGCACAGTGGGACGCGACAGTCCACTCTCGCTCTGGCTCGTTGCCGCATTGCACAGGGCAACCGCGAGGCCCGGCTCGCCTCCAGGATTGGTCACCTTCGGTGACCCGAGACCATCAACAAGATTGAAATCGCCGGTAGCCAAATAGCCGTGCCCGAGGCCAAAGGCATCATTGGTTCCAGTGGAGATTGGGTGGAAGCTCGTCGAGTAAGACGAAGCCGCTGCTTCATAGACAAGAGGAGAGACAAACCCAAGATCAGATCCGCCGCTACGCACACTCAGCGAGCTACACGAGGTGCCCGTTGTGCCCGAAGCTGCGATCTCTGCCAACACGGCAGCCCAGATGGGGGCCGCAACTGAGGTTCCTCCAATAGTTGTCCAGCCCATCTTCCCAAAGCCAGAGGAGTAGACCGTAATACCTGAGTTGCTGTCCGCGGACGCGCTCACATCGGGAACCTGGCGATTCGCGTTCGTCGAAACACCGGGTACGCCCGATGCTGACTGCCACGTTGGACTCGCCCAGCTGCTCGACACACCACCGCCTGAGGCTCCACCCTCTGCGCCATCATTCCATGCGGTCTCGTCAACCGAAGAGAGCGGCTGGCGAACTCGGTGGAGCGAGGTACCACCGACTGCCAATACGTAGGGCTGGCTCGCCGGATCATCGACTGAGAGATAGGGCGCAACCGGACGAGAGCCACCAAATGGCGTCGTTGCGCAGTCGTCTGATCCGCTGTCACCGGTTGCCGCGATAAAGGTCTGTCCCTGTGCCGCCGCCTCTTCGAAGAGATAATTTTCAATCTGTCGCGTTCCTGGCGAGGAGGAGTCGAGAAGCTGCTCGCACTCTCCCCAACTTGTCGTAACGATGTTGGCTTTGTCTTGGCTGACTATTGCGTTGTAGATATCGAGCGTGCCGATCGTGGTGTTTGGAGCCTGGTAGACATCGATGTTGGCCGCAGGAGCAAGTGCCGCGATCGTCTCAACATCAAGCGCGGACTCGCCCATCCCTGTTCCAGAGCTTGCAAAATCACCGAGGGAGATTCGGTGCACCTGCGCAACATGACTCTCTCCGAAATAGCAACGGTCGAAGTTCGCGATGTCACTCAATGAGAGTGGCTCGAGCTCAACGACAGCAATCGTCTGTCCAGCTGCAAGGTCACCAGCGCCATACAACGGGGAGAGACCATAGGCAGCGGCGACTTGGTTGTCCGTCCAACCCCCACCATCACCGGTCACCGAGCGCGCCTGCCTACATGCCCGTGGTGAAGCACTCACCTTGCTCGACTTTTTGGCAACAGAGGTCCCTGAATGAGCGATCGTCATCTCGAGCACCGCGGTGGACGGGAGTGACATCGCGTGGGCCGCAGAGAGGTTGTTGAGACCAATGACCGCGCTCACCTCATGTGCCAAAGCGCCCGGGATCGTCGCTGTAGATGCCAAACGCCAACCAGGCTGACCCCCTGGGAGCCGAACGGTAACCAGTTTCGCTTGCAGCGCCTTAGAGATCTGTCCAACCGAACCTGTGACGTCAAGGAGAAGGTGGTTCGCGGAGAGCCCACTTAGGTGTAGTCCCATAGCTACCAAGGTGTGCTCGACGTTGTGCACCATCGATGGCGTGGGCCCAAAGTCTCGGGCGATATCTGTCGGTGAAAGATACCGGTGGAATAAGGATGAGCCTGGGGTGGAGATTGAGCGCGCCATATTCGCAAGCGTTCGACTATCTCGTGGTGTAAGAGCGATGCTGATTTGCAGTGACCTCGAAGAGGGCAATGGTCCAATGTCTCGAGCCTGGTGGGGTAATAGACCAGGTTGAGCTACCTCCACGGGGGAAAGCTGAGTTTTCGCGCCTTTGGAGGTCGTCGTCGCGCCCACAGAGGGGGCAACTAACAGGCCTGGGAGGGCACAGGCGAACATCACTGCGATGCGAACCGACAGGGATCGGTGAGATGAGGAATCCAACTGTGTCACGTGGATGTTCGAGTGGCTCACCATCATCTCCGTCAGGCAACGACTGGCCCAGTAGAGCTAAGACTCTAGACACCTGGCTCAGCAGAGGCGAAGCACCCGCCTCCGAACACACTCTCCGTCTGTGTGACCTTTCCGACAAGCAATTGTTTGGCTCAAGGTAGGTAGCGATCTCCTCTAACCCCCATGCAACGGTGCGAAAGGACTCGTTATCCCCCAAAATTCAAAGTCCGGTCGCAAATATTGGCTCGGAGGCAGTTCAGCCGATCAACTCGAAGGAGTTCGCTATCGTGCGGTTGATTGCCCGCCTATTTCGGCTAAGTTTCTTGATCCGGTCAAAAACCAGGCAAGTGAGGCAGCTTGCAGGGTGATCGGAAACCCCATATCCAAACAACTACCCACCGAACAGCCTGCGCCACAGGCGGTTCTACGGAGGCGATAGCAGCGGTGATTCACCGCAACCGGCGAAAGGACACTTAATGACCAACTCTCTTGACGAGGACGCCCCCCCAGATGTTGCGCTCAGATCAGATGAGATCAGCAATATCTTCGATAAGCGAGAGTCGAGCGTCCGTTCCTACTGCCGCTCCTTCCCTGCAACATTTTCCTCCGCAAAAGGCTCGCATCTGACCGATGCAGCTGGACGCTCCTATATCGACTTTCTCGCCGGCGCAGGAGCACTCAATTACGGCCACAATCACGAGGCCATTAAGACTGCGCTCATCGACTACATCAGCGCTGACGGCCTAACTCACGGCCTTGATCTTGCGACAGTAGCGAAACAGCACTTCTTGGAGAGTTTCGAGCGCCTTATTCTCCAACCGCGGGGGCTCGACTATAAGGTCCAGTTCACCGGGCCAACAGGGACAAACGCTGTCGAGGCTGCACTGAAGATCGCTCGCAATGTCACTGGTCGAACGGGGATCTTTTCCTTTATGGGTGGCTACCACGGAGACTCGCTAGGAAGCCTGTCAGCAACGGCGAACCGGTCACATCGCGAGGCCGCAGGCGTACCGCTTCACGATGTCACCTTCCTACCCTTCCCTTCGGGTGTCATGGCGGAGTTTGACACGCTCACCTACCTGCGCAGCGTGTTACTCGATACCCACTCAGGGATCGAGCTTCCTGCCGGCATTATCGTCGAAACGATCCAGGCAGAGGGCGGAGTCAATGTTGCTCCAAGCTCGTGGCTGCGCGAACTTCGCACAATATGCAACGACCATGGGATCTTGCTCATCGTCGATGAGATCCAAACCGGCTGTGGTCGGATTGGTCCATTCTTCTCGTTCGAGCGAGCGGGAATTATTCCCGACATCGTCACCCTCTCGAAATCGATCAGTGGTTATGGACTGCCGATGGCTCTCACTCTTTTGAAGCCGGAACTTGATTTTTGGCAGCCTGGAGACCACACCGGCACCTTCCGGGGAAACCAACTTGCCTTCATCGCAGCAGAGGTCGCACTCGAGCTTTTCTACTCAGAGAAGATCTCGGAACGCGTTGCTGCTCACGCGAAGACGATTGAGTCTGGTCTTAACGCACTCAGCGCCATCGATGAACGCATCGAGGTTCGAGGACTTGGAATGCTGTGGGGAGCGGATACTGCAGCAATCGACCCGACAGGAGAGATTGCACGCGAGATCTCTCAGCGATGCTTCGAAGATGGGCTCATTGTTGAACGCGTCGGTCGCAATGACACCGTCCTTAAGGTACTCCCGCCTCTCAACATCGGTGACTCAACCCTCAATGAAGGTTTGGCGATTCTCAATGCTGCTACGAGGGCATGTCTCAGCCGATAGACAAACCTGCGCCAGAGTCCGTACTCGAGGCTCACATCAGACAGATTCAAGCCAATGAGCAGGCCTCATTTCACATGCCAGGGCATAAAGGTCCCCAGGGTGCTCCGCCACGGGGACGAAGGCTCCTCGGAGACTTGGTCTATGAAGCTGATCTCAGTGAACTCAGTGGATTCGATTACCTTCACGGTCCCGGCTCCGCGCTGATTGAAGCTCAAGAGAGAGCGGCAACACTCTTTGGCGCGGATCAGACTTGGTTCCTTGTCAATGGAGCAACCGTGGGAAATATCGCCGCGATCTGCGCAACCGTGCGAGACGGCGAGACCATTCTTGTAGCTCGAGACTCGCATCGAAGTGTCTATGCCGGCATCGCTGTCTCCGGTGCGATTCCGATCTACCTCGCTCCAGCGCGAAACGAACCGATCGATGGGCTTTACGGCATTGAACTTGATGAGGTGAGAGCCGCGCTCGTCGAGCACCCCGAGATCCGCGCGATCCATGTCACTAGCCCGAGCTACTACGGATTCACCACCTCGGTAAGAGAGGTTGCGGATCTTGCACATCTCCATGGAATTCCCCTGATAGTCGATGAGGCACACGGCGCGCACTTTGTTTTTAGCGACCGATTTCCACTATCAGCGCTCGATTGTGGTGCGGACCTTGTGGTGCAAAGTCCTCACAAGACCCTGGGATCGTTAACTCAGTCATCATTACTCCACACACAGGGGGGCCGAGTAGATCTCGCTCGAGTTCAATCAGAGCTAGGTATGTTGCAGTCATCTTCGCCCTCGGCACTCCTTCTTGTCTCGCTCGATGTGGCAGTTGCAGAGATGCAACAAAATGGCGCG